>JAPKCP010000115.1 GCA_028822885.1 Yoonia sp.
GACTCGGCACTAGCATACGCAAGGTCTTTGCCAGCAAAAGTAGCCAAGCCATGAAAACCCCGCTAAGGGGGATCAACGATTGAAAAAAGACGGAAATTTACCATGGCCGACTCTGAGCTAGACCTTCCCCAAATATACCTGATTACCCCGGCTGAGGTTGATTTAATAACGTTCCCTGATCAACTTTCCGCCTGCCTTGATGCAGCCGACATCGTTTGCGTGCGTTTAGCGCTTGGAACCAAAGACGAAGACACAGTCGCACGGGCGGCTGATGCCCTGCGCGAAATTACGCATGCCCGCGATGTGGCTCTTGTGATTGATACGCATATTCAACTGGTTGAGCGTCTTGGCCTCGATGGTGTCCATCTGACTGATGCAGCACGGTCAGTAAAAGCCGTGCGCAAAGAACTTGGCGATGACGCCATCGTCGGTAGTTTTTGCGGCAACTCGCGCCATGACGGCATGACGGCCGGTGAATTGGGCGTGGACTATGTGGCGTTTGGCCCATGTGGACAAACCACGCTGGGTGACGGTCGGCAGGCAGAGCTTGAACTGTTTGAATGGTGGTCGACAATGATCGAAGTGCCGGTTGTCGCAGAAGGCGCCCTTACGAAAGAGCTGATCACTGCAATCTCACCGCATACCGATTTCTTTGGGTTTGGCGATGAGATTTGGTCGACAGATAATCCGCTGGCAACCTTTGCAGCATTGCGGTCAGCAATCGTCGCTTAATCCCGCGCGAACAGCACCTTCCAAGGCAGAACTCAGGTCTTTTCGACCTTCGTAATTACGAACATGAACCGGTGGGTGGTATCGCACTGATACCGCCCCTGGGTGACGTGCCGAAAGTGTCGTCAACAGATGTGGGCCAAAGTCCATATCTCCCCACCAGCCATAAAAACGAGGGTCAGCGTCAATTGGCGCTGTGTATTGCAACGTAACAGGCTGTATTTGCATGGTTTCGCGTAAATCATCTGAAAAGAATGCCGCAAACAGTGTGGGCTTGAATGCAAGTACCTGTAGACCGTCAGTTGACGTACCTTCGGGGAAAAACAGTACTTTGTGGCCCACTTCTAATCTCTTTTGGAAAACGCTGATCTGGTTTGCAGAATCTTTGCGGTCACGTTTGATGAAGACGGTCCCGGTGGCCCGCGCGAGCCATCCAATGCCGGGCCAAGCAGCCACCTCAGCCTTGGACACAAAGTAAATCCGCTTTGCTGCGTTCAGCGCAAAAATATCCAGCCATGAGACATGATTTGACACAACGGCCCCGGGACCGCGCATAATTTCCCCATGAACTTTGTAACGTATCCCCATGATCCAGAACGCATTTCGACAAACGAACTGGGTGATAAATGGTGTAAATGGGCGGCGCAGTCCCCATAATGGAATCTCAATCAAGCGCATCAAAAGCAATGTGATTAGTCCGCCGAATATCAAGACTAATAACGGCACGCCGCGCCGGATCCCATGAAACCAACCAATTGCATCTATCGGTGCATGTTTTGGATGGTCATCGGATTCCCAAGTGTCTGCCACGCTAAAAGTCTCCCAGATAAGCACGCTGGCGCGCCGACAATTGTGTTGCATCAAGGATCATACACACATCTGTTGTTCCAAAACCATGATCAACGTATGCTCCTTCTCCGACGACTCCACCCATTCGAAGATAGGCTTTGATCAAAGCAGGCATTGCAATCATCGCTGAACGGCGATCCAACTTATCCGACGGCAGCCCTGTAAGCGGCATAGCATTCGCGCCAATCGCATGTGGTCGTTTGTGTAGCGGTGCGAGGTATTCGTTGTGCAACAGGCGCAACGCATGCTGAAACTTGGTCAAGTCAGTGCCAGCAAAGGACGCTACACCAAACAAATCATCGATTTCATGCTCGACAACATATGCGCTAAGTCCTTGCCACAGATGCAATAGCGCCATGCCACGGCGGTATTCAGGATGCAAACACGACCGACCCAATTCGAGCAACTTTCGTCCCGACCCAGTCAATGGTGACAGATCAAATTCACCGGCGGAATAAAATCCAGTAGCGGCATCCGCGTGGTCGCTACGTATTAAGCGGTACGCACCGATGACCTGACTATTTTGGGGGAGGCCCACATCACGTAACAACAGGTGATCAGCACATGCATCAAAGCGGTCTATTTCCAAACGGTTTATGTGATCTATACCATCATAGGCGGCACCGCATTCAGCGACAAAAACATCGTACCGAAGTCGTTGAACCGCCATTAAGTCGTCATCTGTTTGCGCAAGAGAAAGCGAAAAAGGAGACGATGTTGCAGCGATATTCATGATGCGAGGCGCTCTGTCATTTATATGAAGGATGCATGGTGTTTGTTAAGGCTGTGTAAACCTTCGTAGATTAGAAGAAAGAGTACGCATTGACAACGCAGTGAGGATTGCTACCTTAAGTTGTGCTATTTTTCAAAGGCTGATGATTTCCAAAATGACCTGCTCAGCGTCCATGACGACCTTACCGGCTTCACGAAAATTCACCGTGATCTTACCACCAATATTGGATTGGACCTGTCCGTCACCCCAATCGGGTTGCTCAGCATGGCGCACAATCATCCCTGGCGTCAATATGGCATTCATCTCAGACATTGCGTCCCTTTCAAGTTAGGCTCTCTTTTCATGCGCAACGATATCGCTGCTCTCGTCGGATCCCGTATTTGTCATGACCTTATCAGTCCAATCGGGGCAATCGGCAATGGGGTCGAATTAATTGAACTCACGGCCTCAACCCAAGGGCCAGAAATGGCATTGATCCGCGAAAGCGTTGAAAATGCAAACGCGAGGATCAGGTTTTTCAGGGTGGCATATGGCGCTGCGGCTGCAAAGCAGGTCTTTGGCCGGGCAGAGCTCATATCGATTTTGTCAGCGGCTGCGCAGTCGGGCCGTTTCAAATACCATTGGCGAGTTGACGACGATCAATCGCGCCACGACGTTCGGATCGCGTTTCTATTGTTCCAATGTTTTGAAACCGCCTTTCCGGGTGGTGGCGACATCACCGTTGCGGTTGAAAATGACATCTGGACGTTCACAGCAAGCGGTGAGCACATGAAGGTGGAAGACGCACTTTGGGAAAGCTTGCTCAAGCCAAAACCGGGGTATGATCATTCAGCAGCACAGGTTCAATTTGCGCTCCTTCCCATAGCCTTGCACGAAGCCAGCCGCAAATTGCATATCGACACCAAAGATGGACAGATGATCGCAACAATCAGCTAAGGGCGGATCGTTCCGTTCCCAGTGACTAAATATTTGAAGCTTGTCAGTTGCGTCGCACCAACAGGCCCACGCGCATGTAGTTTACCTGTTGCGATACCAATCTCTGCGCCCATCCCAAACTCGCCTCCATCAGCGAATTGCGTAGACGCATTGCGCATCAAAATAGCGCTATCAAGGTGGGTAAAGAACTGCGCGGCAACGGCATCATCTTCACAGATGATCGCGTCCGTATGGTTGGACCCATACTGTCGGATGTGTGAAATTGCCTCATCCACACCGTTCACAATACGGGCCGCGATGATCATATCGAGAAATTCGTGGCCAAAGTCTTCGGGATTGGCAAGAACTGTGCCTTCAATGTCTGACAAACCTTTGCCTGCACGGACTTCAACACCCGCTGCAAGCAAGTCATTGATCAACACATTACCTTGCGCCTCAAAGAACGCTTGATCAATCAGAACTGTTTCAGCAGAACCGCAGATACCCGTGCGGCGCGTTTTCGAATTGACCAAAACAGCCCGCGCCTTGGCAAGATCCGCAGAGCCGTCGACGTAGACGTGACAAATGCCTTCAAGGTGCGCAAAAACGGGAACGCGGGCCTCTTTTTGGACCAAGCCAACAAGCCCTTTACCACCACGCGGCACGATAACGTCGATATGATCAATTGCTTGTAGCATTGCACTGACGGCTTCGCGGTCGCGGGTTGGGACCAGTTGGATCGCCGTTTCAGGTATCCTTGCCGCACGCAATCCTTCTTGCATGCATGCGTTTATCGCGGTTGCCGAATGAAAGCTCTCGGAGCCACCGCGCAAAATAACAGCATTACCAGACTTGAGACAAAGTGCGCCCGCATCAGCTGTCACATTTGGACGGCTTTCGTAGATGACACCAATCACACCAATCGGGGTCCGGATCCGTTGAATGTGCAAACCGCTGGGCTGTGTCCAGTCTTCGGTCACTTCACCAACAGGATCAGCCTGTGCCGCCACAGCACGTAAACTATCGACCATGCCCTGCACACGAGCTTCGTCCAACATAAGCCGATCCATCATTGCGGGGCTCAGGCCTTTGTTTGCGCCATACGCCATATCTTTCGCATTTTCGGTAATAATATGATCACGCTGTGCCCAAACGGCATCGGCAGCGGCCTCAAGCGCTTTCTGTTTTGCAGCAGATGGCGTCGCAGCAAGGATTGTGGCTGCAGAACGTGCATTTACGCCAATGTCGTGCATCATATCTTTGATATTATTCATGTTTTTCTCACAGCACCATATCATCGCGATGGACTAATGCTGTCCGGCCTTTGTAACCCAGCACGTCTTCAATATCGGTTGTCCGAAGGCCCATAATCTGACGCGCTTCTGCACTTGTGTACCGTGAGAGGCCAAGACCAAGCGTCTGCCCCGTCTCATTTTCAATCGCCACCGGATCGCCACGCCCAAAGCTACCACGCACGCTAACTACACCTGCTGGCAGCAGACTCTTGCCGTGTTTCAGAGCGTTAATTGCACCTGTATCAATGATGATCTGAGCGTTTGGCTTCATCGTAGCAATCCAACGCTTTCGCGCAGCTTGTGGGTCAGTTTGGGCTGTAAACCAAGTCGACGGTGCGCCCTCTTCTAACAATTTCAGTGGATTAAGCGGCGATCCTAAGGTGATTGCCATCGCACATCCCGCCTCAGTTGCGACGCGGGCCGCCATAATTTTTGTCTTCATGCCACCCTTGGACAGCCCTGATCCTGCATCGCCAGCCATCGCTTCAATCTCAGGAGTGATCTCTTCGATCACATCGAACCGCTTCGCGAATTTGGTTTGCTGGGGGGGGGCCGTGTAAAATCCATCCACGTCCGACAGTAAAACAAGCTGATCCGCCCCGATCGTGACAGCCACCTGTGCGGCAAGCCGATCGTTGTCGCCGTAGCGAATTTCATCGGTGGCAATCGTGTCGTTCTCATTGACGATGGGCGTGACACCCAAACCAAGAAGAGTCTCCATTGTCGCACGCGCGTTGAGATATCGACGACGGTTGGCAGAATCCTCTAGCGTCACAAGTATTTGTGCGGCGGGAATCCCATGTTTGCCAAGTGCCTCTTCATATGACCGCGCGAGACGAATTTGCCCAACCGCAGCGGCGGCCTGCGATTGCTCGAGCGGCAACGCACCTTCGGGCAAGTTCAAAACCCCACGTCCAAGTGCGATAGACCCAGAGGACACGAGAATAACATCGGTACCACGCGCCCGAATAATGGCCACATCATCAGCCAATGACTGCAACCATTCACCCCGGAACACACCCGTGTCGCGGTCCACCAACAAGGCAGACCCGATCTTAACAACAAGTCGCTTTGCGTCGGTTAGGGCTGCCACGGCGCGTCCTCGTCTTCTTCTGCAGCCTCCTCCGCGATACGGTGGCGCAACTTGTTGGCGTCGATTTGACCACGCAGCGCGCGCAGGACATCAGTCACGCCTTCGGTACTGACGCCCGACATTGTCATAACGGGTCCACCAACTGACGCTTCTAGTTCGCCCTTGATAAACGCCCGTTCTTCTTCGTCCAAAGCATCGATCTTATTCAAGACCGTGATGCGCGGCTTGCTGGCAAGATCACCGCCGTATGCTTCAAGCTCATGAATGATAGTTTCGTAGTCACCTGCAGGATCGCCGGATGTGCCATCAACAAGGTGCAAAAGCACAGAACAGCGTTCAACGTGACCCAAGAACAGATCACCAAGGCCGCGCCCTTCGGATGCACCTTTGATGAGGCCCGGAATGTCGGCCACAACAAATTCAACGTCATCAACGCCGACAACCCCAAGGTTCGGTACAAGTGTTGTAAACGGATAGTCCGCAACCTTTGGCCGTGCATTTGAGGTGGCAGCAAGGAAGGTGGATTTGCCAGCGTTTGGCATACCTAGCAAACCAACGTCCGCGATCAGCTTGAGACGTAACCAAATCGTCCGCTCAATGCCTTCTTGGCCGCCGTTTGCCCGACGAGGGGCTTGGTTCGTGGCCGATTTAAAATGCAGGTTACCCCAACCGCCGTTCCCGCCTTTGGCAATCACAAAACGTTGACCGATTTCGGTCATATCAGCCAGAACAGTCTCTTCGTCTTCGTCGATAATCTCAGTACCGACGGGAACACGCAGAATGATATCATCACCCGTGGCACCAGTGCGTTGCGAACCCATACCGTGCTGGCCATTTTTGGCAAAAAAGTGCTGTTGGTAGCGAAAATCAATTAGTGTGTTCAGACCAGCAACAGTCTCAGCAACAACATAACCGCCATTGCCCCCGTCGCCGCCGTCCGGGCCACCGTACTCGATGAATTTTTCACGTCTGAACGACACACAGCCGCCGCCACCGCTGCCAGAGCGGATGTAGACTTTGGCGAAATCGAGAAACTTCATGGGATCGGGTGCTTTCTTCCAGTATTCATTGGCGCTTAATCTATTTCTGTCAGGCTCTCAAGGCATGCCATTGCGTGCGCGTCAGGCGATATTGCCGTGATCGGACCGGATAGCCTCGGGCCTTTGCGTGTTCAAAACAGGTTTGCCAGTGTGTGAAGCCACATTTAACCAGCACGCGATGCGATGCGGCGTTGTCGATCCAAGTTGTTGCACGCAGCAAGTCGCTATCGGTTGTCGCAAAGAAATGCCCCATTGCATGCCGTGCGGCTTGGGTAGCTATTCCGCGCCCATGGACCGAACGTGGCAGCGTGTAACCGAGGCTGGCATCAGTCACACCGATGCGTCCCGCCCACTCGCCGTTGTGTCTAATGGTCCAGCAAAAGCCGTTACCTGCGAACGGCTTACAGTATTTCGCCACCTGTACGGGGTCCATTGGCCACGCCCACCCACCGAGTTGACGCACTACCGACCAATCTGACGCAAGCGTTGTCAGTGGCACGCGGTCAGCCGCACACATGTCGTGGTAAGTCAGGTCAGGCATTGCGTAGCTTTGTCCAGCAATCACGGGTCAATAACATCATGCGTCCTGCAACGTCTTCACCACGTGCAACCGAATGGTGGACGTGGCCGCCAACATCAACAAAACCAAGCTTTTCCAACACCTTCTGTGATCCCGTGTTATCAACAAAATGTGCGGAGGCGAGGTCATTTCTCACAGGGTCGCTGAAAAGATAATCCACGACAACCTGCCCGATCTCTGTTGCGTACCCTCTGCCCCAGACTTCAGGAACAAGCCAATAGCCAATCTCAGAACCGCCACCGACGTTGCCAATCAGGGTATCACCCTCATAAACAGACCAAGATTCGGCCCGCCCTATGAGGTTTTCTTCAATGAACCAAAGCGCGTCGTCGCGGGTGTACGGGTACGGAACGACGGTCAACCATTTTGAAACCTCAAAATCATTCAGCTTTTCAACGATGGCTTCTGCGTCCGACAAAGCCACCGGACGCAGTTCTAGCCGCGCCGTCTTCAGAAGTGGGAGGGGCGTCACCCCATTTTGAGCATATATGTCCATGTCGGTACCGTCGCCTTGCGGGCGACAGAATACGCTTCAGCATCGCCCAAGTAGTCAAAGTTATTGTTGGTCAGGACACGGGCAGAGCCAAGATTGTCCTGAAATGCTTCTGCAAAAAACTGCTTTGCATCGCGCGGGTTTGCGGCGAGCAAAGCGCGTACCGCTTCTGTTGCCAGACCCGTGTTCCAAAATGATGGCACGATCCAATAGAAAATCTCGGACTGGTCACGATCAATGTGATTGAGACTGATCAAACCAAGGGGCTCTGTATTACCACCCTCTGTACCATCAAGAATCCACATATCTTCTGTGCGATCGGGCTCGCTTGCGCGGTCAATCATCGCCTCAACAGTGCCGGGCGGGAGCGGATGTGGCATCGCACGCGTGCCACGGGCAATACGTTCGTCACCTGCATACATTGCTACAAGACCAGCATCTGATCTGCGCAATGGACGCAGCACAAAACGGTCCGAAGCTATCGTCATCTGATCATTTTTCGCCGCCTTGTCGGGCGTTGCGATTGTGTTGTGCATCATGGCTTTCCCTCCTCGAAAAACCGGTGCCTCCCAAAAAATGGGCCTCACGTCAAAAATATCGTCTAAACCTATATCGTGTCGATAGTATGAAATAAAAAGGGGGACCGGCTATTACCGATCCCCCCAAATTCTTTACCTTGGAAATTCGGTTTACTCAGCGGCCTCTGCCACTGGGAGAACCGAAATAAAGGTGCGACCCTTGAGGCCTTTGTGGAACTGTACGTTACCTTGGATGGTTGCAAAGATCGTATGATCCTTGCCCATACCCACACCCAAACCCGGCCACATTTTCGTGCCGCGTTGACGCATAATGATATTTCCAGGAATGACGACTTCGCCACCATACTTTTTCACGCCAAGGCGGCGACCAGCTGAGTCGCGACCGTTACGGGATGAACCGCCTGCTTTTTTGTGTGCCATTGGTGTCTCTCCTTACGCTTCTTTAGCGAATTCAGCGGCTTGCTTAAGCCACTCATCACGCTCAATGCGTCCTTTGAATGACAGCTGGTCATCCATATACGCGATTTCATCAGCATTCCAGGTTACGATCTGGTCGAAGTGGAAGATGCCGTTTGCGTGCAGCTTCTTCTCAAGTGCCGGACCAACGCCAGAAATCAACTTAAGATCGTCGGCATTGCCGCCACGTGCTTCTGTTAGCAAGTTAGCAGGCTTTGTGCCAGCGTTTGAAACTTCGGCGTCTACAACTGCACTATCGGCCTTCTTTGCCGCTGGCTTTTCAGCCTTCGGGGTAGAGGCACGCTTTGCAGCAGCTTCGGCTTTCTTGGACGTTGGTGCGCCCTTACCAGCAATGATGCCTTCACAGACAATTTTACCAGCACCGGATACAGCAGCCTTAACGCCAGACGCATCAGCGCCCGCTGCAAGGATTTCACCGATACGAACAATAGTTAGCTGCTGACGATGGCCCTTCTTCCGTGCGGAAGAGTGCTTACGACGACGCTTAACGAAGTTAATCGTCTTAGGGCCTTTGATTTGGTCAACAACTTCGGCCTGAACACCAGCGTCTGCCACAAGTGGCGCGCCAATAGTGCTATCAACCATAAGAATCTCATTGAACTGGATTTGATCGCCAGGGGCGGCATCCAATTTTTCAACACGCAGTACGTCGCCTGATGCAACCTTGTACTGTTTGCCACCGGTCTTAAGAACCGCAAACATAGTATATTCCTTCAGTATTCGCGTCTCTGAGGCCCCCGATTGAACGGGTGTTTGGTACCTGTAGACTGCGTGCCTTGATAGGCAGTTTTTCGCATTACCCTCACCAATTGCCTTGATGAGATGGCGGCTTATGTGCGCAGATGGGTTTCAAGTCAAGCCCAACAAGAGGCCAAACCAATGCGCAGCAGTCTTATTTACCTCATCCTTGTCGCCGCCTGCTCAGGCGAGGCCAATCATTTAGGCAATCCATTCCTGCTACCCGTGAATGCCCTGACATCCGCAACTGAGAATGCTATTTATAACCAAAGGCGCGGTCGCGTGGAAGTGGCGGTAAAATCGACCTTCAACCAGATCATCCCTGAGATACGCGCGGGCGGTGGTCCAGCGATCACAACCGCTATGGAGGCTGCTGGCATTTCGGGCGAAGACCGCCCTGCCCGGCTAATCCAGCTACGCGGCGATATCAGGATTTACGAGAATAATCCGGGTGCTCTGATCACAGCCTTAATGGTCTACAGTTCTTAATCACAAGATTTCCAC
>JAPKCP010000402.1 GCA_028822885.1 Yoonia sp.
CATCCACTTCGCTTTGCATTAGGTCTAGCGCGCACCGCAAAAGCAGCAGGCGTGCGGATTTTTGAAGGGTCCAAGGTCTTGGGCCTCACACACGGCGCAACCGTCGCAATCACAACTGGTTCGGCGACGGTAAAGGCATCTCATGTTGTGATGGGGTGCAACGGCTACCTTGGCGCGCTTGAAGGCAGCGTCGCGAAAAAGGTTATGCCGATCAATAACTTCATCGCAGCGACGGAACCGCTGGACGAAGACACGGCTAAAGGCCTCATCCGCTACAACCACGCCGTTGCAGACAGCAAGTTTGTGATCAACTACTTCCGCTTATCAGACGACAATCGAATGCTGTTTGGTGGTGGTGAAAGCTATGGCTACCGTTTTCCGGATGACATTGCTGCAACTGTCCGCAAGCCAATGTCCGCGATCTACCCCCAATTAACCGATGTCAAAATCGACTATGCGTGGGGTGGCACCCTAGGGATTACCATGAACCGGATGCCGCATTTCGCGCGCCTTGCTGGTAACGTGCTGACTGCAAGCGGATATTCCGGACACGGCGTCGCGATGGCAACTCTTGGCGGTAAGCTTGCGGCGCAAGCGATTGCTGGGCAAGCGGAGAAGTTCGATCTGATGGCTTCGGTTCCAACAAAGACGTTTCCCGGCGGGTCAGCATTACGCACCCCGCTTTTGGTAGCCGCGATGATTTGGTATAGCCTTAGGGACCGTCTGTAGCGCTATTTGCACTTTGAAACGAAGTGTGAAGGCTGTGCCGATCTACATTAAGCTTACCATCCACACCTCAAGAAAGCTCAAGCGGTAAAGTGCGATTCCCACCAGCATCGAATTTCATTAAAATTGGATCTTCACAGGGCACCGTATTGCTTAATGCTACAGCCGTCAAAAAGAATCACTAGACCATCTGATCTGGCGAAAGATTAACTAACGATACATTTCACATGATCTTCTGACTATGAACGAGGCCATCCCAAGCGATGTTCTTAACTTCGAAAGAGTTTCTGTAATGCTAGCCTCGCAAAAGTGTCTGCCCCAAGGCCAACTTTGGCTCCAACTCAACCAACCGTTCGTAACTGTCAGCGCCGTCCGCATAGTGCTTGGCAATCATGTCTGCCGCTGTTTGCCCAATTTCTTTGCGGCAGGCGTCCATCGTCGCCAACTGCTTGGGTAATCCGTCAAGCAGTTCAACACCATTAAAGCCCGCCAAGCCAATCTGATTTGGGACATCAATCCCTTTTTCTAGCAGATATAGCAGTCCACCAGCACCAATCATGTCATTAGAAAAGTACAGAAAATCAACGTCAGGCGTCCGTTCAAGCATGGCTTGGGTCATCTCACGACCTTTTGCCAATGCCGATCCGCCTGAATAAAAATCCTGATCAGCAATTTCGATGCCAGCCTTTGCAAGCGTCCGGGTAAAACCCTCGAACCGTTTGCGAGCGCGGTGATCCCGCGGCATCTTCGTGCCCATAAATCCAATGCGCCTGTAGCCCGCATCAATAATTTTCTCAGCCATGAGGCGGCCAGCACGACGATGCGAAATACCGACGCAGGCATCAATCGGGTCACCATCCACATCCATGATTTCCACAACCGGAATGCCTGCTTGCATCAACATAGCTTGGGATGCCTCCGAATGCTCTAGCCCAGCAATAATCACGCCTGAAGGTCGCCAGCTCAGCATTTCAAACAGAACTTTTTCTTCCTTTTCAGGGAGATAATCCGTTACCCCAACAACTGGCTGTAATTCCGTGGTTTCAAGGCGCTCTGAAATACCCGCAAGAACTTCTGGGAACACCATGTTGCTTAAAGACGGAATGATCACCGCAATAAGGTTCACACGGCTAGAGGCCAGCGATCCTGCAATTTTATTTGGAACGTACCCCAAACGCTTAGCAGCTTCTTGAACCCGAACCCGGGTCGCCGCACTTACGTCGCCCTTGTTGCGCAAAACGCGGCTGACAGTCATTTCACTGACGCCAGAGGCCTCAGAAACATCACGAAGGGTCAGCGGGCGGCGTGGCGGCGGTGGGTTCAACTGCGTATTCCTGCTGATAATTTAATCTCTTGATAGCCATTCCACGCCAACTTGTCCAAGGGGAAGCTCAAGAAAGGTATCTGTACCGTTGACCATTTCCGTAAAGCGCGGCAATGATCACACGTGGTCCCGTGGCTCAACTGGATAGAGCAGCCCCCTCCTAAG
>JAPKCP010000116.1 GCA_028822885.1 Yoonia sp.
AGTCCGCAGGCGGAACAAGCCTACATTTCGTATCATTCTCGGACTGACTATTTTGTCATCGTGCAGAATGTCACTGTTCCTGCCGAAGTCGCCGAAACTGCGCTACGGCTCGCCATAGCAAACGGCGCTGTCCCAAAAGCAAACTGCACCCGCGCAACCTCTGCTATTTTGGGCCAATTGCCCGGATTCGCTAACATTGGCGGCACATGGTTTCCTAACAATTTATCAGATGCTTTTGGGCAATTACCCGGCGTTCAAACCCGCGAAGTCAGGGAACAGGACTAAAACTGACCCGTAAAATACAGCCCTGCGTAAAGCGTCAGCGCACCGGCACCAATCGCCCACAAAACGTGCTTTTTCCAAACGCCAACCAGCAATGTAACAACAGCCGCGGTGATCCGCACCGGATCAAGATCGCCACCGGTAGCATCAGGCCAAGCCACTAAAGGGGCCACCATCGCTGGCAAAACAGCAACCGGCGTATACCGCAGTAACCGCAAAACGATGGTAGGCATCGGTCGATCACCAATAAATCCCAGGAACGAGAACCTGATCAGGTAGGTGCCCACCCCCAACAGGGCGATGATCAGCCAGACTTCAGCGGTCGAAAATGTCATGCCAACTTCTCCTGCCAATGCTCAACGATGACGCCTGTTACCATTGCAAAAGCTGCGGCTATCAACAGACCCGACCCAGATGGAAGCCCGACCAAGGCAAGTCCAACGCACATAGACACAAACGCTGCTGCGACATGCGCGGCGGTCCGCAGCATCGGCCCAATCATCGCCAAGAATGTGATCGGCAGTGCAAAATCAAGCGCATACTCGGTCGGAATTGAACTTCCGACCAGCGCCCCCACCGCCGTGAACGCAAACCAAGTCGGCGCGATTGGCGATGACACGCCTAGAAAGAACCAGAACCGCTCACCGATAGTCATCGGTTGCTGGTCATATCTAGCAACTGAGGCAATGTAGGATTGGTCAAAATTCACATAGGCAACCAATGCCCGTTGCCACAGCGCTGCCTTGCCCAAATAAGGAACCAATGCAGCAGAATACATTGCCATCCGCAGGTTCACAGCCAAAGCAGCGAGTAAAATCAACGTAATACTCGCCCCATCCAACATCAGCTGGACGGCAGCAAACTGGGCAGCCCCAGCGATCACAACCACAGAGAAACCCATTGCTTGGGCCAGCGTCAGCCCACCTTCAATGGCAACCACCCCAAACAGCATCGAAAACGGCGCTGCGACAAACACAAACGGCCACCCGTCGCGAATACCAGCCAGAAAGGCGGATTTCTCAGTGGCAGTGGGCATTGGTTCGGCCTAGGTTGTTGTGAGGTCTGCTACGCTTACCGCTGCTACAAAGGAATGACAATTGGCCCTGCTTGATGACACCACCAGCTATATCATCGCCCCTGATCCTGGGGCCGATCGGTTAACGCGTGCTGTGCAAGGCAAAGACCAAAACGGGGCAACCGTTGATTTGCGCGTGGTCGAAGAACGGCCCCTGACCATATTCCTGAATGCCCGTGAAATCGTCACCGCCATGACCATCGGGGACTACCCCGAATATCTTGCACTTGGGTTCCTCAAGAACCAAGGCATGCTCGCGGACAGCGAAGACATCACTGGCGTGGATTATGATGAAGAGCTTGAGACCGTCGTTGTGCGCACGGCCTCGGCCACGACGTTCGAAGACAAGCTGCAAAAGAAAACACGCACCAGCGGATGTGCCGTTGGGACCGTCTTTGGCGATATGATGGATGGCCTTGCACAGGTCACGCTGCCTGACACGCCTGTCAAAACATCTGACCTGTACGCGTTGGCAGCCCATATTAATCGCACGCCCTCGCTTTACCTCAATGCGGGGGCCATTCACGGCACAGTGCTTTGCCACGCCAACCAACCCCTCGTCTATATGGAAGACGTCGGGCGTCACAACGCAGTTGATAAAATCGCAGGCTGGATGCTATCTGAAAACATCACAGCCACTGACAAGATACTCTATACGACAGGCCGCCTGACCTCAGAAATGGTCATAAAGACAGCGCTCATGGGCATCCCAACACTTGCATCACGGTCAGGCTTCACAGCTTGGGGTGTCGAAATCGCAAACCAAGTCGGCCTGACCCTGATTGGTCGCATGAAAGGCCAACGCTTTGTCTGCCTCGCAGGGGAACACCGCCTGATCCGGGACGCAGACCCCACCAAAATCGCCGATGAGCCGCGCAAATCTGGACGCAAAGCCAAATGACACAGCGCGACGCAGCCCCTTCATTTCGCCAAAACAACTCAACTCCGAAGGTCACGCCATGAAACAACCCCTCGGTGTGATCCTCGCAGGTGGCCAAGCCAAGCGCATGGGCGGGGGCGACAAATCCCTTTTAATGCTTGGCCAAAAACCGATCCTGCAACACGTCATTGACCGGCTTGACCCACAAGTTGACGGCATCATCCTCAACGCGAATGGGGACGCGGCGCGCTTTGCAGACTACAACATCAAGGTTGTGAGTGACAGTATCTCAGGCTTCGCCGGACCCTTGTCCGGCGTCCTCGCTGGGTTGGATTATGCGGCTGGCATCGGGCACACCCATATCATCACTGCCGCCGCTGATACGCCGTTCTTCCCCTGTGACCTCACGCCCAACTTACTGCAAGCCGCAGAAACAAGTGGCATAGCTCTCGCCGCCTCCCCATCAGGCCGCCAGCCGACATTTGGCCTCTGGCCCGTCGCCTTACGTGATGACCTGCGCACAGCGTTAAATGACGGCTTACGCAAGGTCGTCATGTGGACCCAGAAACACAACGCAGGCACAGCTGAATTTCCCGACGATGCCGCGTTTTTCAATGTGAACACTCCCGAAGATCTAAAAACCGCTAAGGCCATGCTATGAAAACATTTGGCGTCGTCGGCTACAAAAATGCCGGTAAAACAGGTCTTATGGAACGTCTTGTGACCGAAATCACTGCGCGCGGCCTAACAGTATCCACCCTGAAACACGCCCACCACGCGTTTGACATCGACCATCCCGGTAAGGATAGTTTTCGTCACCGGACAGCAGGGGCGCATCAGGTCGTGCTATCATCCGCAAATCGTTGGGCGATGATGACCGAATTACGCGGTGCGCCAGAGCCGCCGTTGAAAGACCTTATTGCCCAGATGGCACCGGTTGATCTGGTCCTCATTGAGGGGTGGAAACGCGACGATCACCCAAAGATTGAGGCATATCGTGCCGAGACCAAAAACCCGCTCATCGCCCCAAATGACCCGACCATCATGGCCGTTGCCAGCGATACCCAGATGCCGCTTGATCGCCCTGTTTTTGATCTTAACGACACAACCGCCATCGCTGACTTTATCCTTGCTGAGACTGGGTTATGAGCTGGGACACATTCGTGATGGTCGACTGGTCAGGGGGCAACGACCGGGGGGCTTCACCAGCAGCAGACGCAATCTGGGTTGGCGTCAATCGTGGCGACCAATCTGAAGACCCACTCTATTTTCGCAATCGTCAAGTCTTCACTGCGTGGATCACAGCCTTCATAGACGCAGAATTGATCGCAGGCCGCCGCGCGATGATTGGCTTTGATTTCCCCTTTGGATACCCAGCAGGCTTTGGCAAACACCTAATCGGGACCGATGACCCACTTGCGTTGTGGCAATGGTTCCATGAACGGGTGGAAGACGCCCCCAAGGCCAACAACCGCTTTGATATCGCAGGCCAGATCAATGGCACCCTTCCCGGGATTGGTCCATTTTGGGCGAACGGACTGAAACGTGAGATTCCAAACTTACCACGCAAAGGCTTGGCACGTACCGCAAACCCTTTCCCTGAACGCCGCGCAGTCGAACACCTCGCCAAAGGCTCATTCACTTGCTGGCAACTTGCTGGGGCTGGGGCGGTCGGGTCACAAACCATCATGGGCCTGCCTGTTCTTCAAACCTTACGAGCCACTTTCCCCAACAAAATAAGCGTTTGGCCATTTGAGCCGCTGACCAACCCAATTTCGTTCGTTGAGATTTGGCCAACACTTTATGCGGGGCCCGCCCCAGCGCATTGGATCAAAGACGCCCATCAGGTCTACACAACAGCATGGACCCTCGCGCAAATGTCTCTCACACCTACTCACGCAAATTTACAGATCACAGCCCCGGTTGAGGGTTGGATTTTAGGCGTAAGGTCGCCAGAAATATGACCATGGGCCTGATTCCACCACCACTGCGTAACGATTGCTTTGCGATGCCACACGGTGCGCATTGGACACCTGTGAATGATGCTTTGGCGCATCTACGGGCCAAATTACAGCCTATTTGTGGGGCAGAAAGCATTCCTGTGTCCGAAGGTGCTGGTCGTATCCTTGCAGGACCAGCCATAGCGTTACGCGCCCATCCTCCCGCAACAAACGCGGCCGTTGATGGGTACGCCTTTCAGGGACCAATCGCAGACGGTCCACACGAACTACCACTTGTCACCGGACGTTCCGCCGCAGGTGCACCTTTTGAAGGCACGGTCCCAACAGGCTACGCAATCCGCATTCTGACGGGCGCGGATGTCCCTGCAGGCACCGATACAATCATCCTGCAAGAAGATATCACAACCAACGGACAAGCGATCGCGTTCAACGGACCACTTAAACTGGGGTCCAATGCCCGGCAGGCAGGCGAAGATATAGCCAAAGGGCAAAAGATCTTTGCAGCACAGCACAAGCTGGCACCCTATGATCTCGCGACCCTCGCATCTGCTGGCGTTGGCCGTCTAAATGTGCGCAAGCGCCTACGTGTTGGCGTTTTATCCACTGGTGATGAATTAATAGACCCCGGTGCAATCGCCCGCCCCGGTCAGATCTATGACGCGAACAGGCCCATGTTATGCGCGGCAATATCGCGCTGGGGATATGAGGTGCAGGATCTTGGTATCGCACCGGACAACCGCGAGAAAATCCGCGAAGTTCTGAACAGCGCAGCGCTGAGCTGCGACGTCATATTGACCTCGGGTGGTGCCTCTGCGGGGGATGAAGATCACATCTCAGCCCTGCTCGAAAACACAGGGTCATTTGCGCTTTGGCGTATTGCGATGAAACCCGGACGACCATTGGCCTTGGGGCTTTGGAACAACACACCTGTCTTTGGATTGCCCGGAAATCCCGTTGCCGCAGCCGTTTGCGCGATGATTTTTGCAAGGCCCGCACTTGGTGTCCTTTCGGGCCTAGGCTGGTTAGACCCAGTCAGCTACCAACTTCCCGCAGCTTTCAGCAAAACCAAAAAGGCAGGCCGGCAAGAGTACCTCCGCGCGCGGCTTAGCAACACAGGGACCGTCGAAATCTTTGGGTCCGAAGGGTCCGGGCGGGTATCTGGGCTAAGTTGGGCCAGCGGCCTTGTGGCACTTCCCGACGCTGCGATAACCATTGAGCAGGGAACGCCTGTCACCTACATTCCTTTCACAGAATTTGGATTATAATCGGGGCTCAAATGCACATTCAAAACGGCATTCCCACTGGTGCAAACGCGCAGGCAGCGACACTTTATTGGGAAGCATTTCGTGAGAAATTGGGCGTTGTCATGGGGCCAAATGACAAAGCGCTCTCCTTCATCAATCGCGTCATCGACCCATCGCATGCGATTTCTGCGACAGATGACACCGGCGTCCTTCTGGGCGTAGTCGGCTTCAAAACCAGCAAAGGGGCACTTGTCGGCGGCGACTACACTGATCTTACAGCGGTTTACGGACACTCCGGGGCGCTTTGGCGTGCAGGGCTTTTGGCGTTGCTCGACAGAGATGTCGAAAACGAACGCTTCCTTATGGACGGTATTTTTGTGGAATCAAACGCCCGCGGCCAAGGGGTCGGCAGCGCACTCCTGATTGCGATCATGAACGAGGCGCGCAAGCGCGGGTATCCGTCATTACGCTTGGACGTAATCGACAAGAATCCCCGCGCCAAAGCCCTTTACGAACGACATGGGTTCAAACATCTGGAAACCAAATCGCTTGGCCCACTCAGACACATCTTCAAATTCCAAAATGCAACGACGATGGTCAAAGCACTCTGACCTGCTTCTGGTTAAAATTACTGCCAGACTTTGACGGCAGCACCCTCTTGTTTTTCAAAACAAATTTTACCCTGATCCGATCAACGCACCAGCGGCGAAAACAAGCGCACCACCTAAGACGACCTGAAACGCAGCCTTCAAGAACGGCGTCTGCATGTATTTGTTCTGTATCCATGCAATCGCCCACAACTCTACGAACACCACAATCAATGCGATGGTTGTCGCGGTCCAAAAATCAGCGATCAGGTATGGCAGGGCATGACCCAGCCCGCCCAATGTCGTCATAACGCCCGCAGCTAAACCTCGTTTATAGGGCGATCCACGACCAGAAATTTGACCGTCATCCGATGCGGCTTCTGTGAAGCCCATCGAAATCCCTGCCCCAACGGATGCAGCCAGACCAACCAAGAATGTCGTCCACGTATTTTGTGTCGCAAAAGCAACGGCAAAAATCGGGGCAAGCGTGGACACCGACCCATCCATCAAACCGGCCAGCCCGGGCTGGACCCATGTCAGGACGAACTGCCGGTGCGCCGCATCGTCTTCTTGGGTCTTAGAATTGTCGTCGAGATGCTTTTCAGTCAGATCACCAGCCAGATCAGCATGCTTCGCCTCTGCTGCAGCCAAATCACCAAGCAGTTTGCGTGTCGCGGCATCAGTGGCGCGGGTTGTTGCGATCTCATAGAACCGTAACGCGTCCTTTTCCATTTGCGCGGCTTCTGACCGAACCCGATCCAAGGACAGGTTTTCAACCAGCCAAACAGGCTTGCGCGCATAATACCCCGCGACATGCTCGCGCCGGATTAATGGGATCATATCACCGAACCGCGCGGCATGCAGATCAATCAGGCGACGCCGGTGGCCATCTTCTTCGACGGCCATGCCATCAAATATCGCAGCCGATGAAGGATACTCATCCCGCAACATATGGGCATATTGCCGATAAATTCGAGCATCGTCTTCCTCAGAGGAAATCGCGAGTGCGAGTATCTCTTGTTCAGACAAATCTTTGAACTGACGTCGCTGGGCAAATCCAGGGATCATAACGGGTGTCCTTTTTAGAATGATTCTAATATACGATACAATGTCGCCATAACAACCCCATCAAGCTTGCCCTAAGTGAACTGACTAGTTTATGTTTCCTCTATCCAACACAAGGCCGCCCCAATATGCCAGATGGCACCACTCCGACTGTCAAAAAAGGCCGTAAGTTTGCGCAGGTCTTAGAAGGCGCGCGTCAGGTGTTTATGGCTGACGGCTTTGAAGGGGCTAGCGTAGATGATATCGCAAAGACTGCAAAAGTCTCGAAGGCAACGCTGTACAGCTATTTCCCAGACAAACGGTTGTTGTTCATGGAGGTCGCCAAGACCGAATGCCAACGCCAAGCCGACACGGCGATTGAAACAATCGACATGAACGCCCCAATTGAATACGTTTTGCGCGATATCGCCATTCAGATGGTTAATTTCCTGACCTCAGATTTTGGTCAGCGCATTTTTCGAATTTGCGTTGGGGAAAGCGACAGGTTCCCTGAACTTGGCCGTGCATTCTACGAAAGTGGGCCGATGATGGTGCGGTCCCGTATCATGGAATACTTGATGGGCGCGCAGGATCGCGGCGACCTAAAGATCGACGATATCCCCCTCGCCGCTGATCAATTCGCAGAGTTGTGCAAGGCCGACCTATTCCCCCGCATGGTGTTTAACCGCAGCAGCACGTTCACATCTGACGAAAAATGCCGCGTCGTGAACGGGGCCGTTGCGATGTTCATGGCATGCTACGGGACTTCTAAGTCACAAACGTAAAAGGGGCCGCAAGGCGACCCCTTCCATACACATCTGTAATGGTCTTAAAATTCAACAACAGCCCGGATTGATTTCCCTGCGTGCATCAGCTCAAAACCATAGTTGATATCTTCAAGCTTCAGCTTGTGGGTAATCATCGGATCGATCTCAATCTTACCATCCATGTACCAATCCACGATCTTTGGCACGTCAGTCCGACCTGACGCACCGCCAAATGCGGTTCCACGCCATGAACGCCCTGTGACCAATTGGAACGGCCGCGTCGAAATCTCAGCGCCCGCAGGGGCCACGCCAATGATGATGCTTTCGCCCCAGCCTTTGTGTGCGGATTCAAGCGCGGTACGCATTACGCTCACGTTGCCCGTTGCGTCGAATGTATAATCGGCACCGCCGCCTGTCAGTTCGACCAAATGGGCAACCAGATCACCCTCAACCTCGGAGGGGTTCACAAAATGGGTCATGCCAAAATGCTTGGCCATCTCAATCTTACCGGGGTTCAGATCAACGCCAACGATTTGATCTGCGCCAGCGAGGCGCAACCCCTGAATGACGTTCAAGCCGATGCCACCCAGACCAAAGACAATACCCTTTGACCCAATCTCAACCTTGGCAGTATTGATCACAGCGCCGATGCCCGTCGTGACACCACACCCGATGTAACAAATTTTATCAAACGGAGCATCTTTGCGGACCTTCGCAAGCGCAATCTCAGGCACCACAGTGTGGTTCGCAAACGTGGAACAGCCCATATAATGGTGGATCGGTGTGCCATCGAGCATGGAAAAACGTGTGGACCCGTCAGGCAACAGACCAGCCCCTTGGGTCGACCGGATTTTCTGACACAGGTTAGTCTTTGGGTTCAGGCAATATTCGCATTCACGACATTCAGGCGTATAAAGCGGAATGACATGATCGCCAACTTGCAGCGATGTGACGCCTTCACCGATTTCAATCACAATACCTGCGCCTTCATGGCCAAGGATCGCTGGAAAAATGCCCTCGGGGTCATCACCAGACCGGGTGAATTCATCCGTATGGCACAGACCAGTTGCTTTGATCTCAACCAGAACTTCGCCAGCACGAGGGCCATCAAGATTGACCTCCATGATCTCAAGCGGTTTTCCTGCCTCAACGGCGACGGCGGCGCGAGTACGCATAATGATAACCTTTCTTAGGATTTCGTGTTGTGATTAGTTTTGGGGAGAAAGGCGCAAAATTTCAAGCATTCAGTGAGGGCTTGCCAACCGAAAGCGGCTCGCGGCATTATGCGAGCATGATAAACACATCTATTCCGGCACTTTGCCTTACGCTTGCGACCCTTGCCGGGTGCGCGGCCATTTCGAGCGGTTCAGACACCGCACCTGTTGACCCAAAAGACCCGTGCGGGGCACAAGGCTATACCAATTTTCTGGGATCAAACATTACGGCAGTCACGCTGCCTGCTGATTTGAATGATCGCGTTATAAAAACGGGCGACCCTGTGACAACGGACTTTGATCCTAGTCGTTTGAACATCGAGACAAATGATGACGGGCTAATCATCGGGCTATCATGCGGATAGCGGTCGTATTTGTTGCGTTTGGGCTGCTTGCGGCTTGCAGCACCCGTGCGCCTGAACCCCTTGCCGCTGCCAACCCAATACCAACTGGCGTGGCTAATACCTGCGGGGCAGCACCTTATGGCTACCTTATTGGACAAAACGCAACAGCGCTGGAACGGGTACTCATTCTACGCCAAGTCAGGGTCACACGACCGAACACAGCAATCACCCAAGACCTCCGCCCAGCGCGGATCAATTTCAATATTGGAGCGGATGAACGCATCCGAGCAGTCACATGCGGATAATTTTTTTGGCTCTGGTCAGCGCGCTCACCACAGCTTGTATACCAACGGCTTCTTTGCTTGAACGACCCGTCGCAAATCCCATCCCTATGGGTCTTGATGATACATGCGGCGCAGCGCGGTATGCGGGAATTATCGGCCAAGACGCCTTTGTGCTCGAACGCGGCTTTCGTCCCGGCGAAATCAGAATTATTCAGGCGGGGACTGTCGCCAGCCAAGAATATCACCCAGATCGGCTTGGGTTTGAGATTGGG
>JAPKCP010000117.1 GCA_028822885.1 Yoonia sp.
ACATCAGCTGGCAAGTCTTTGGATAGCGCCTCATCAGTTGGCACGACTTCCACAAGTCCCGCCTCTTGAACAGGTACTGGCGCGGGGTCTGTCGGCGAGAACAGAAAAGCTGCTGCTCCGATGGCCCCGGCGGCAGCAATGCCCCCTGCAATTGCAAATGCGTTAGATGAAGCTGTAGCCAAGTAACCGTCCCTTTTTACGTGCCAAACGTCTACACCGACGTTTGACTGGTTGAGAGAGCCTAACAACAGAGTTATGACCGGTCAAAGGCCCAAACATGATGAAAGATTGTTTTATGACAACACCGCTCCAATCTGTATGCGTTTATTGTGGCTCGCGCGATGGCGCAGACACCGCCTATGCAACAGCGGCAGAGGCCACAGGCACAATGTTGGCACACAATAATTGGCGCTTAGTTTATGGGGCTGGTGATGTCGGTTTGATGGGCAGGGTCGCAAATGCGACGCAGGCCGCTGGTGGCCGCACGTTTGGCGTCATCCCCACCCACTTGTTGGACTGGGAAGTCGGCAAACGCGATCTAGACACCTTCATCATTACAGAAACCATGCACGAACGTAAAAAAGTGATGTTCATGAACTGCGATGCCGTGGTCGTGCTGCCGGGCGGTGCAGGATCGCTGGATGAGTTCTTTGAAGCCATCACTTGGCGTCAACTTGGACTACATACAAAGCCAGTTTATCTGCTCAATATCAACGGGTTCTGGGACCCTTTGAAAGTGCTATTGGACCACGTTGTCGCCCAAGGGTTTGCCGAAGCCTCATTGCTCGATTACGTCACAATCACTGATGACGTGCCTGCTTTAGAGGCAGATTTGCGCGCTGCCCTGTCCTGACGCAACATGGCAATCGAATAGATCGCAAGCGCCAACCAGATCATCGGAAACGCAATGGCATGCCATTGCGTGAACGGTTCTGAAAACACAAAAACCGCACACCCGAATTGCAACGTCGGGTTGACGTACTGGACAAGGCCGATCGTGGACATCCGCGCCCGCTTGGCGGCATAGCTGAACATAATCAACGGTGTGGCTGTCAATGGGCCTGACAGGGCCAACAACAAATGTGTTCCAATCGTATGACCTGTCGCACCACCTTGCGACAAAATCCAAAACGCAAAGATTGGTGACAGCAACAATACCTCAGCTGTGACTGACACAACCGGCCCTAAATCCAGCTTCTTTTTGATTGTCCCATAGACCGAAAACGTCGCGGCCAGCAGCAACGCAAGCCAAGGCGCTACCCCCAAGCCCACAGCCAAGATCAGAACGGCTATCGCGGCAATCCCCACTGCAACACCTTGGGTCGTCGACAGCTTTTCTGCGAATGCAAATCGCCCCAAAATCACAGCAAATAATGGAAAAACATAATAACCAAGCGAAGCTTCCAACGCCAATCCGTTCGAAATCGCAAAGATAAAACCAAACCAATTTATCGAAATCATGACGGCAGCCAGTGCAATAATCATTAAGTTGCGTGGAACACGAAGTGCTCTAAACACATCGCCAAGACGGTTTTGGAGCAGCAAAATCGTAGTGAAAAACGCCAGCGACCATAGTCCGCGATAGCTGAGCACCTCAAACGGTGGGACATGCGTGAGCAACGCATAAAAAAGTGGTGACAAGCCCCAGACAGTGCACGCCGCGATCATCATCACGACACCTTTGGTACTATCTTGCATGGGGTTTCTCCTTTGGTCCCAACTGCCCATCCAGCGTTGAGAAATACGAAAAAAGGGCGCCCCAAATGGAACGCCCCTTCGAAACTTATCTTATGGGATCATCACATGCGGGATGCGACGTTTTCCCAGTTTACAAGGTTATCAAGGAAGTTTGTCAGGTACTTTGGACGCGCATTGCGGAAATCGATGTAATAGGAATGCTCCCAAACGTCGCAGCCCAGAAGCGTTGTCTGACCAAAGCACAGTGGGTTCACGCCGTTCTCTGTTTTCGTAATCTTCAGGCCGCCGTCAGCACCCTTGACCAGCCACGCCCAACCGGACCCAAACTGACCAGCACCCGCAGCAGAAAACTGCGACTTAAACTCATCCACGGACCCAAAGCTGTCGGTCAACGCTGCTTCCAATTCGGACGGCATCGCGGATTTGCCCGGGGCCATCATTTCCCAAAACTGATTGTGGTTCCAAAGTTGGGAGATGTTGTTGAAAATCCCGTTCTGGGCTGTGGCGCTTGCATCATATGTGCCAACGATAATCTCTTCGAGAGACTTATCCGCCCATTCTGTCCCATCAATCGCCTTGTTGCCATTGGTGACATAAGCGTTGTGGTGAAGGTCGTGGTGATACTCTAGCGTCTCTTTGGACATGCCATTGTCGGCCAAAGCGTCGTGTGCATACGGAAGAGCAGGAAGTTCAAAAGTCATTGGGCCACCTCATTTATCTGATGTTTCGTTAATTCGTAACAAAGCGCAAAATAGCCCGACGTCAACCCGTGCGGATTGAATGAGCCATAATGCAACCGAAGTTTAGCGCATGTATCCGACTAGACCAGACTTGGCAGAGGCCGCAAGCAAGTCAAATGCATAATCCGCCACGGACCGGAAACAGATGACATGAAACGTCTCAGCGTCAGCCTTCCAAAAGGCAGCAGCAACTTGTCCTAAGCGTGAACGTCGGAAATCGCCAACCTGAAAACTGTCAGGGTGCAAATCAGCCGGGGCAAGTTTCGCGATCACCTCGTCGGCATATGGACCAGAAACAACGATATGCGCCCGTGCATCCGATACATTTGATGCCAAAAAATGTTTTTCCAACATAGCCTTAGTGATCGTTTCCAATCCTGCGAAAACCTCAGCGTGTGGGATAAGAAGCAACGCTTCATCCACTGCCATCCAACCAAAGCCATTCACACCATTGACGCTCATTTGACGCTGGCTAGGCATCTGGGCCCCTGTCACGTTTTCGCAGGCCTTGATCAAAGCCTTGTCAGCCAAATCCCCACGTAGGGAAATCATCCCCTGCAAACCTGCGTCGCGTACGGTGACGTCACCCATCGTTGTGCGACCATTCAAAGCACTGATTGCATTAGACATCCTGCTTTTCCCCTGCTTTGTCATAGAACACTTGATCGACGATTTTCGCCTTGATCGGCTCACCACCGATGTTTGTGAACGCTAAGATATCACCCATCCGATCCGGCCCATTATGCACCAAACCCATTGCGATCCCCCGCTTCAGGGTAGGTGAATGATAAGTCGAGGTCACACGGCCTTCGGTATTGGTCTGTCCGTTCGCATTTATGCCAGACGCGATCGCATAGGCGCCATCAGGCAGGACGGATCCATCCAACGTCTCAAGCCCCACCAGCTTCCACCGATTTGGATCAGCCATATGCGAGCGCTGCTGCGCACGCTTCCCTAGGTAATCGTTTTTCTTTTTCGACAACGCCCACTGCAAGTTCAAATCCTGTGGGATAACAGTCCCATCAGTTTCGTCACCAATCATGATAAAGCCCTTTTCGGCTCGCATAATGTGCAATGCTTCAGTGCCATAAGGCATCACATTGAACTCCGCACCTGCATCAAGCAACGCATCCCAGAACGCGCGGCCATGGCAGGCATCGACTGCAACCTCATAGGACAATTCTCCTGAGAAACTAATGCGGTAGACGCGGACCTTAAAGTCGCCAAGTGTGCCATCTTTCCACTGCATAAACGGCAGGGTTTCCTTGGACACATCCATGCCACCCAGTTTTTCAAGCAGTTTGCGAGCATTCGGACCAACCACGGCAACCTGTGCCAATTGCTCTGTCACGTTGGAAACATAGACCTTCCAGTCCCACCATTCGCATTGCAGCCAATCTTCCATCCACGCATGGATACGCTCGGCCCCGCCTGTTGTCGTATGGCAAAGCCATGTTTGATCATCGATCCGAGCCACAACACCATCATCAGACAGGAATCCGTTTTCTGTACACATCAGGCCATAGCGACACTTTCCAATCGGCAATGACGACATCAAATTTGTGTACATCATATCAAGGAATTTGCCCGCATCTGGGCCACTCACGACAAGCTTTCCAAGAGTCGATGCATCAAGCAGGCCAAGGCTTTCGCGGGTGTTCGTGACCTCACGGTTCACTGCATCATGCACGGTTTCGCCGTCACGCAAGTAGGCATAGGGACGTTCCCACTGACCGACAGGCTCAAAGTCTGCACCGTTCTCAGCATGCCATTCATACATCGGTGTTTTACGGATCGGCTGGAACAGCTCATCACGCGCAACCCCAGCGATCACACCCATTGAGATCGGTGTATAGGGTGGACGGAATGTGGTTGTCCCAACATCAGGGATATCACGGTTCAACGCTTTAGAAAGCACCGCAAGACCGTTGATATTACTCAATTTACCTTGATCAGTCGCCATGCCAATTGTCGTGTATCGCTTGGCGTGTTCAACACTTTCATAGCCTTCTTGGGCTGCGAGTTGAACATCGGATACTTTGACATCATTTTGGTAATCAAGCCATGCTTTTGAACGCAGCGCGTGGCTTGCGCCTTGCGGCATCAGCCAAACTGGCAAGATCGGCTCTTGCACTTCATCGTAGCCTTCTGGCGCATGGCCCGCCTTGCCAACAGCGCCAGCAGCCGAAGCAACCGAACGCCCAGCCGCAAACCCGTCAGCAAGAACTTCTGCCGTGAACAAATGTCCGTTCGCAACGCCTGCTGTGGTCACAAAACCTTCGCCTTTTGCGTCAGTTGGCGGGCGTTCCGCATCTGGACGGAACATAACCTGATCCGCATCCCAGATCAATTTGCCACCGCAATGTGACCAAAGGTGAACAACTGGAGACCACCCACCGGACATCGCGACGCAATCGCAGTCGATCTCTTCCAGCACAGCGCCTTCACCAGCTTGCGCACAAATGCCAACGCCTGTGACTCGTTTGCCGCCTTTGACTTTTGCGATGCCTTTTCCAGTTTCAACGCGAATCCCAGCATCACGCGCCGCTTTGACCAACGGCCCATCAGCGTCCGGTCTTGCGTCAATGATGGCTGGCACATCAAGTCCTGCGGCCTTGAGAACCAATGCGGTGCGGTAGGCATCGTCGTTATTGGTCACAACAACCGTGCGATCACCAAGGGAGACACCAAAATTCACGACATAATCGCGAACAGCGGCAGCCAAAAGAACGCCTGGCAAGTCATTGCCTGCAAACGATAATGGTCGTTCAATTGCCCCAGTTGCAGTCACGACTTGCTTGGCGCGAACACGCCAAAGACGATGACGTGGACCATCATGACCACCTTCATTGAGGTGCTCATAACCAAGAATATAGCCGTGGTCGTAGACGCCAGCCCCCATGCAATTCAGGCGCAGGGTCACATTTGGCATCGCATCCAGCTCTGCCACGATTTGCTCAAGCCAATCAGTCGCTGCCATGCCTTCAATCTGCGGATCATCCACGGCGGCACGTCCACCCCAAGCGGCGGTTTGTTCCATCACAAGGACACGTGCACCTTTGCGGCCAGCAGCTAAAGCACTGGAAAGACCTGCTATTCCGCCACCGATGATCAGAACATCGGCATACGCGTGAAAGTGTTCGTAGGTATCGCCATCTTTGCCGATTGGCGCTTTGCCAAGACCCGCAGATTTGCGGATAATCGGTTCATACACGTGCTTCCAAAAGGGACGCGGATAGATGAACATTTTGTAGTAGAACCCAGCCGGCAGAAAGCGTGAGAGCTTCGTATTGATCGCCCCAACATCAAATTCCAGCGACGGCCAATGATTCTGGGACTTCGCCACAAGGCCATCAAACAAAAGCGTGGTTGTCGCCCGTTGGTTCGGTTCAAAATGGGCACCCTCGCCCATGTTCATCAGCGCATTTGGTTCTTCTGCACCAGATGCGACAATGCCGCGTGGGCGGTGATATTTGAATGATCGGCCAACCAGCATTTGATCATTGGCAAGCAGGGCTGACGCCAAAGTGTCGCCCTCAAATCCCTTTAACTGTTTGCCGTTAAAAGAAAATGATAGTGCTTTGGATTGGTCGACAAGGCGACCCGTGGTGGCAAGACGTGTGCTCATGATAGGTCTCCCCAGGACCAGCCCGGTCGTTTTGCAGTAATCGCCGCGCGAATTTCGGCAGGCGGCGTGAGGGTTTGGGCAGAATAGGTTCCGAACACCTCTAAAGTAGCCGTGCAGCGGGCCGCGTGGAACCATTTTCCGCACCCATAAACGTGCCGCCAGCGTTCAAAATGGACCCCTTTTGGATTTTGACGCACAAACAGGTAACTTTCGAAATCTTCGTCCGTGGAGTCCGGTCCAAAGCGTTTCAAATGCGCTTCTCCGCCTGCGTGCAGGTCCGTTTCATCGGCATCGACGCCACAGCAAGGGCAATGCAATATCAGCATGCGGAAACCTCAAAATAGGATGTATGATTGGCGTACACAGACCGTGCACGAAGCGTGCGCCGCTGCGCTATACCCGCAAAAAAGACGGACGCAAAATTGCGACCGCCTTTCTGGTACAAGGTGACGTGAGTGGTGTCAGACTGGAACTTGTGCCAAACGCGATTGGGGCGTGTTGGCACGGTCGCCTCGTAGTTGTCGGAATGCGCCTTCGGCAATTGAATACCGAACCAAATCCACGATAAGGAGAGCAATCGTAACAAAGCCGTTTGAACGGGCTCTGTTTGGTCGACGACTTGCAGTGCTGAAATCGACCATCTTACTCTCTCCCTTACCTTAACAAACTTATGACAGCACACACGCATAGATAGCAATGCTAAATTTGAGTTCGCACTTTGTTGGCGCTGTTCAGCCCAATGTATGCCAGTGGGTGCGCGAAAACTAGCTGACAGGCCCGCGAGACACATTTGCTCTGGCTGGCCAAACATCAATGCGCCACCCCCGCTGCTACGCTTTCGTCAATGAATTTGCCTTCGCGGAAACGATACATGGAGAATTCGTCGGTCAGAGGGGATGATCCCTTAGCCATCAATTCGGCCATTGCCCAACCAGATCCGGGAATCGCTTTGAAGCCGCCGGTCCCCCAGCCACAATTGACGAAGATGCCATCGACAGGTGTTTTCGACAGTATAGGGGATCGGTCACCAGTGATATCCACGATGCCGCCCCATTGCCGCAGCATTTTGAGGCGCGAGATCATTGGGAAAGTTTCGACCAGTGCCCGCACGGTTTCCTCAACATGATGGAACGACCCACGTTGCGTGTAGTTGTTATAGCCATCGGTGCCGCCACCGATGACCATTTCGCCTTTGTCGGATTGTGACAGATACCCGTGGACTGTGTTCGCCATCACGACGACATCCATGCAGGGCTTGATTGGCTCGGATACCAACGCCTGAAGCGCGACCGATTCGATGGGTAGACGAAAGCCTGCCTTTTCAGCCAGCACTGAGGCATGACCGGCAACGACCATACCAAGTTTATCACACCCGATATCGCCTTGAGTGGTTTCAACACCAACGACCTTGCCGTTTTCTTTTTTAACGCCCGTGACTTCGCACTGCTGGATGATATCCATGCCCATGTCAGAACAAGCACGTGCATAACCCCACGCCACCGCGTCGTGGCGTGCTGTGCCACCGCGGGCTTGGTACAATCCACCCAGAACCGGATAGCGTGGGCCGTCGATGTTCATAATCGGGCAAAGCTCTTTGACCTTTTCAGGCCCGATCCATTCGGTTGTCACACCTTGCAACGAATTTGCATGCGCCGTGCGCTGATAGCCACGAATCTCATGCTGCGTTTGCGCAAGCATGATCACGCCGCGTGGGCTGAACATAATATTGTAGTTCAAGTCTTGGGATAGCGTCTCGTACAAGCTCCGCGCTTTTTCGTAAATCGCGGCAGACGGATCCTGCAAGTAATTGGAGCGGATGATCGTTGTGTTCCGGCCAGTGTTGCCACCACCAAGCCAGCCCTTTTCGATGATCGCAACATTGGTGATTCCAAAATTCTTGCCAAGGTAATAGGCCGTAGCTAAGCCATGCCCGCCTGCACCTACGATAATCACGTCATATTTGGATTTTGGGGCGCGTTTTGCCCAAGCGCGTTCCCAACCCGTGTGTTGGCGCAACGCCTCACGTGCAATTGCAAATGCAGAATACCGTTTCATCAGTGCAGCCTCATCATCACAGTAAGATTCTTAATAAACGTACTGAACCGATGGCTGATAGGAAAGGATACTATCCGCGACAGAAACTATCGTTTTCGCGACATTGTGTAGAGGCGCAGTTGCACTGTCGGGACTGTGATGTCGCATCCCCTTTCAGCCGCCGAATTCTGAGGTTATGTGGCTCATAATAAAAGGGCGGACTGACATGCTATTCTGGATCATCTGTTTTGTGCTGACATGTGTCGTGGGGTTGCTTGTGATCACCCCCCTGATCCGCCCGCCCGAGGGTGTCGCCGCAGACCCGCAGGTCGCTCTTTACAAGGCGCAACTCGAAGAGGTCGACCGCGATGTCGCCCGTGATGTGTTGGATGCGAGTGAGGCTGAGCACGCGAAAACGGAGATCGCACGCCGTTTGCTTGCCGCGGCTGGAACCGGTGTTGTCGCGCGCGAGGGGCCGTTCAATCGTGGTGCTGCTATTGCAACGGCTGCCGTTTTGTTAGTCCTATCAGGCGGTACTTACTGGCAGCTTGGCGCGCCCGGATATCCTGATCTGCCACTCAAAACACGGATCGCCAATGGGGATGAATTCCGCGCGAATCGTCCAACCCAAGCCACAGCCGAGCTGAGCGCACCTGTCCCGATTGCGCCTGACCATCCGGCTGATTACATTGAATCCGTTGAAAAGTTACGCGCCATTGTCCCGCTGCGCCCTGATGATGCACAAGGATGGGAACTGCTCGCGTTTCACGAAACCCAGTCGCGCAATTATCCTGCCGCCGCTGCCGCCCAAGCCCGGGTAAACGAGCTAAAGGGTGACACCGCGACCGTTGAAGATTTGCTGAAGCACGCGGATTTACTGGCAGCCGCCGCTGATGGATACGTGTCGCCGCAGACGGAAATGATCGCCCGAGAAGTACTGCGTTTGGAGCCCAATAACGTTGCGGGTCGCTATTATCTTGGTGCGATGTATGATCAAACTGATCGGCCTGACCTCGCATTTAGATTATGGCGCGGCATTCTAGAAAGTGGGGCGGCTGAGACCTTTCATCTAGCCCTTGCCCGCCGCTTTGTCGAAGATGCAGCGGTCCGGGCAGGTACAAACTACACACCGCCGCCGGCCACAAACGTGGACCTCGCTGATGCATTAACCGACGAAGACCTCGACCCTGAAGCACGCGATGAAATGATTGCGGGCATGGTAGCAGGGCTAGCCGACCGTTTGGCCACGCAAGGCGGACCTGTGAACCAATGGGCGCGTTTGATTATTGCCTATAGCGTTTTGGGACAAACCGATGACGCGCGCGAAATCTTAGTGGAGGCCCAAGATGTGTTCGGGGCATCAGACGAGGCAATAGCGATTCTTGATGAAGCCGCCACACGTGCAGGATTAACCCAATGATTTGTGAAACAGCCGAAGCCTTTCGCGACGCCCTACCCGACTTTGGCGCGGTTGCCGGACTAGATTTAGGGACTGTGACGATCGGCGTTGCCGTTTCAGATGGGACGCGGACAGTGGGCAGCCCGCTTGAGACAATTAAACGTAAAAAATTCGGGCTTGATGCCGCTAGATTGCTTGAGATTTGCAACCACCGCGACATCAAAGGTCTTGTCCTCGGCCTCCCTATGAACATGGACGGAACCGAAGGGCCCCGCTGTCAGGCGACCCGTGCGTTTGCACGTAATCTGGAACGTCTGACCGATTTACCAATTGCGTATTGGGACGAACGCCTATCCACAGTTGAGGCGGAACGTGTTTTGATCGCGGCGGATACGTCACGCAAACGTCGCGCGAGCGTCATTGATCACGTGGCTGC
>JAPKCP010000403.1 GCA_028822885.1 Yoonia sp.
GTGGCATGTCGCTGATGTTGGCCTTTTGTAACAGTGTTTATCCAGAATTGGTTCAGGTTCCGGGAACTGAACTATTTCATGATCGCAGCATCTGGTTGTTACTTCACTCGGATCTAAGTCGCACAACACGCGTGCGACGGTTTGTTGATTTTGTTGCTGACGGACTGAAAGAGATCAGACCCCTGCTGCAGGGGGAGTTGGTTGGAAAAGGCTAAACTTTCGAGTGCGTGTTGTCAGACGAATGCGAACCAGTCTCTACTAGGCCGAAGACGCTCTTTTTTATTGGGCGTGGTTCTGATCACGCTCCATCGTCGATTTATCCACTCCTCGCGCATACTGGGTGATGTTCTTGAATGAACAAAAAAATCTGCTGTGCATCTTGAAACGCGCCAGAAAGCGGGGCTTTCCACTGCCGATCCGACATATGCGTGCAGCCGTGCCATCAGAACACCAAAACAGATTGCGGAGAGACGTGTGACCTAGATGAACGACAAAGGCCCCAATCAAACAAGGAAAAGAGCTTGGCCTAAATACCCAATTAGAGAGGCGGACATTCGCTTCGTCACTCACAAAGGTTTACATTGCTGAGTTCGCAGACACGGGCCACTTGGGTCAACTACGGCAATTGAATGGACTATGCGGGTTCTGGCACGATCAGAACAGGACATGGTGCAGATTTGGTGACTCTGCTGATGATAGAAGGATCAAACAATGCCTCGAGCCAAGACCGATTTGGGGACCCAACAACGATTATATCGGCATCACAGTTATTGGCATAGTCGGAAATTGCCTGCTCTATTTGGCCGCTGCGCACCTCAATCTCGGTCTCGACGCTTGAACCACTTTCGACCGTTAATTCCCTGAGTTGCTGGGTACGATCTTCAATGATTTGGGTGTTATCGATGGAAACATAGGGGACGTTGGTCGCCATTGGTCCTGCGGCCATCAGCCCAGCCCCCGCGAATTCCAACGGGACAACATTCAGTAAGTAAACTTTGCCGTCCGCGACCTCTGCCATGTCGTAGGCAATGTCCGCAACTTCGCGGTTCAAATCTTGGTCGACAGTTGTTACGACCAATATCCGCTGGAAGCGCGTATTTGGCGGGCTTAAATTATCAATGGTCTTAAGTTCTTTGGACTTCGCGAGCTGGATCAGAACAGCTTGAAGATCGTTGGCGCTATATGCCTGACCGTAACCTTCCATACCCTCAATCATAGCCTCCGCGATCTGATCTGCGTCAAGTGCCATTGACCGTAGGACCTTCTCTTTTTCACTAAGTTTGAGCTTGCCGTCAGTCAGAACCAGATCTGGAGTTTCATAATATAGTGAGGGGTTCGATATTCTCATTTTTGCGTAATTGGTCATGGTTCTCCTTTCTAACTCGATTGAGTACCAACGGGTCAGTTGCTGTCGATTGACTTTGTTTGACCGCCTAATTGACTGGGTCTGCTTAGAATTTGGGTGCAATTTGGATGTCATGTTCAATCATAGACCTCTAACCCTGATCTCTTGAGGACCTTCTCGTTCGCCTAGATAGATTATACAGCAAAAACGGAGAAAATTCAAGGTTTGCCCAAGTTGGAGATGCTTGCCTTGAGGACTGAGGGCTGATTCAAATGAGTGAAAAATGACATTTTTATGCCCCTAAGACGCGGTTTCTACTGTCTAGAAAATTTCTGTTTAGATCAAAGTATGGCGAGATGCAGAAGTTTGGCGCCTAACTCTGTAGACAGTTAGAACGCAGATTTTCTGGCTTTCCACAGCGGCCTAAACGATCGGCCTCACCGTTACTGCGCCCATTTTTCAATCAACATTGCTGTTGCCCAGACAAGCCTAATTTCGGCTTTCAAAAATTAGCGTTTCTCGCGCAAATGTGACTGATCCGTCAACTTCGGAGGTTCCGCCTTATCGAATGGGGCTGACAAGGACACATGGCGACATCGGGTCCAGACTCGTGAAATGGGAAAAACTCCAGATATCATGGAACCTGTCCTGAAAGCTTTGGTAAGGCACGAACGCCATAAACCTCACGGCTCTTCATATGCACAGGACTGAACCAGCCCGTGCGTCCCACTTGAGCGATCCCACATGCATCATTCTTATCCGCCTTGTTGCGCATCGCTGACAGTGCCGCATTGACTTGTCGTGCTTCCATGCAGACGACATCAAAGCCTTCTGTTTTCAGACCATGGAACA
>JAPKCP010000404.1 GCA_028822885.1 Yoonia sp.
TGGGGTTCTGAGGAAAGAGCTTCTGGCGCACTCGCGCGCCAAGCGCGCAGTCAGACGGGCCAAACATGCCAGCCTCAAACGCGACGACCCCGGTCAGACTATTAACGCCATATATATCAGCGGAAAGCCCGCAAACGTCGATGTCTCTTTTTGCGATCCTCAGTTCCGCTGGCAACGCCGGTCAAACGAAAATACCAACTGGCTACTGAGGCAATATTTGCCGCGTGGGACAGATCTAACTGTCCCTTCACAGGCAAAGTTAAGTGCAATTGCGAGACCGCTGAACGAACGGCCGCGCAAGACCTCGCAATATCAAACCTCAGCTGAAAGATTTGCGGCGTGTGTTGCGTCGATTAGTTGAGCCGGCTGGCCATTGCGGGCCTTGGACTTCCTGCTCTTAGGGCCTTCAAGTGTTAGGGTTTTAGACCGTTCAAAATGAAGGAGCCGATGGCATCCGGTGCGAGGTTGCTATGTGCTGGCAACGACAAGCTGCGCAAGCCCTGGCCCTCCAATGTGTCAAGGATCATGCAAGCCACCACACGTGGGTCTATCTGGGAGGCAAAGACACCTGATTTACCCCCTTGGGTGAGGCAACCGGCGAGTGCGGCAATTAACCGGTCACGGTTGCGACCAAACACATCGGCGATGGCTGGGTTGCGCAATGCTTCAGTCAGTATTTCCACACCAAGCAATGCATTCTCTGGGAGCGCTACGTAGGCGGCGTAATCCGTGATAAACCACTGCAGCGTTGCACGGGGATCATCGGTAGACGACAGCCGGTCAATGAAGTCTGACAATTCCTGTCCTTCAATTTCGGCAATGAAGACCAGTATCGCTTCTTTGCCTTTGAAGTGGTTGTAGAGGTTCCCAAGGCTGATGCCTGCTTGTCCTACAATGTCGCGCACACCGGTCTGGTGATACCCTTTTTCGAGAAAGTTGGTGACCGCCGCATGCACAATTTCGAGCTTACGCGGGTGTATGGGGTGGGGGTCTGCGGACATGGGTTGACGATCCTGTATTTGAATTCTAGATAGCGAACGATCGTTCGTTCGTAACATTAAGTGAGTCGCTAAGAAAGGGCTTTCCATGACAATAGATAACCTTGTCGCATTTTTTGAACTACACCAGATCATGTGGATTGTAGCCGCACTGTTCATCATTAACCTCACAATCACTGGAATCGAGATTGTATTGGATTTAGTCACCTCTAAAGAGCGGCGCTGGAAGGACACAATGGCAAACTTAGTCATCTTCACCGCTCATCAGGTTATCGAAAAGACTGCATTCGCCTCGCTCGGGTTTATTGCGTTGTTGCCGTTTTACTATCTGACGCCACTTTCCATTCCTATGACTGGGTGGACATGGCTGCTGGCATTACTGGCTGCGGACTTCACATATTATTGGATGCATCGCCTTGAGCATGAACACCGCATCCTTTGGGCCAGTCACAGCGTCCATCATAGCTCGAACGACTACAATCTAACCGTGGGTTTCCGATTGAGCCTGGTGGAAGGTTTTTTTGAATGGGCGTTCCTGATCCCGATGATCCTGATCGGCTTCAGTCCATTTCAGGCCATCGTCGGCTTGGTGCTCGTTGCGCAGTATCAGCACTGGGTACATACTGAACGGGTCATTAAGTTGGGCTGGTTGGATGAAGTATTTAATACACCCTCGGTCCACCGTGTTCATCATGGGTCGAACCGCCAATATCTCGACAAGAATTACGGCGGTATCTTGATGATCTGGGACAAGCTTTTCGGAACCTTCGCACGTGAAGAAGAAAAGGTGATCTACGGGCTGACGCGCGACATCAATACCAACAACCCGGTCAAGATTATCTTCATAGAGTTTGGTAACATCTGGCAAGACGTAAAGAAGTGCAGGACGATGGGTGATCGTTTGCGGATCATCTTTGGCGGCTTATCCTGGCGTCCGAGTTATTTCAGTTCCAAAACTGGTCACAAGTCAGGTCCGAAGGCATGAGAAAATATGTACTCAGGCTGATATTTGTGATGCTCGTCATAGGTATCGGAGCCGCATTTTGGGCGGTGCGCGGCCTCTCTGACTTTGAACTCACTGGACATAGCGTTAGGGAAGTCTCGTTTGAACTCGATGACGCGGTGTTATCAGGAACATTGGTGATGCCCAGCGATGCCACGAACCCACCGATCGCCC
>JAPKCP010000118.1 GCA_028822885.1 Yoonia sp.
CCGTTCTGCATTGCCATGTCCATGATCTTGCAGATTTTCTGAGCATGCGTTTCCGATAATGATCCACCAAACACTGTAAAATCTTGAGAGAACACGTAGACCATGCGGCCATTGATCGTGCCCCAACCTGTGACGACGCCGTCACCCGCTGGGCGATCTTTTTCCATGCCAAAGTCTGTGCAGCGATGCGCCACGAACATATCAAACTCTTCGAATGACCCGTCATCCAGCAAAAGATCAATGCGCTCACGCGCTGTCAGCTTGCCCTTGGCGTGCTGAGCCGCGATCCGGCGTTCGCCACCACCCATACGGGCCGCTTCACGACGATCTTGAAGCTCTTGCAGAATATCCATGGCGCGACCCTTTTACTGTGGTTGCACAGTGCATAGCGTCTTGAGACAAAAATCAGAAGCCAGAATGAGAAAATTTGCAAATACGCTAGTTAACACGACGCACATTTTGCAAATTTGCAAATCTTTTACCTCTGCATTTTTGCACATCTTATAGCGGTCACACCCCATGGACAGCCCCGTTCGACGGGCATAGGTCATGGGAATGACTGTTCTCCCACAGGTGCGGTTTCTTGACCGCACGACCCCGCCCCACATCCTGACGCTCATTCTGCTTGCCGGAATTGGAGCGTTGAATATGTCGATCTTCTTGCCGTCGCTCAATGCGATGACAGAATACTTCGACACATCATATGCGGTGATGCAAATATCCCTTTCAGGCTACCTTGCGATGACCGCGCTGTTGCAAATCTTTGTTGGTCCAATCTCAGACAAGATTGGACGGCGCAGTGTTCTCCTTGTGTCACTTTCAATCTTTATCATCGCTTCAATTGGCGCGTATCTTTCAACCAGCGTTGAGATGTTCCTTGGCTTTCGGATGCTACAGGCGACTGTCGCAATCAGCCTCGTCCTAAGTAGGACAATCGTGCGGGACATGGTCCCGCAAGACCAAGCCGCATCAATGATCGGTTATGTCACAATGGGCATGGCGCTGGTGCCAATGGTTGGCCCGATGATCGGTGGCGCGTTAGAACAAATCTTTGATTGGCATGCTTCCTTTGCCGTCTTGACAGTCTCTGGCATCATTGTTTTGGCCCTGTGTTACTTTGACCTTGGCGAAACGGTCCAAGACGGTGGCCTTGGGTTCCGCGAACAAATACGCAGTTATCCAGCCCTTTTTGCATCACCTCGATTCTGGGGGTATGCGCTGTGCGCCGCCTTCGCATCAGGCGCTTTCTTCGCACTGCTTGGAGGCGCCTCTTTTGTTGCAGGCGCAGTTTTCAATCTATCGCCATTCTGGAGCGGCGTTGGCCTTGGCGCGCCCGCGATCGGTTATGCGTTTGGCAACTTTTTGTCCGGGCGGTATTCGGTCCGCGTCGGCATAAATCGTATGGCCTTGATTGGGACAGTCGTGACGTTGATCGGCATGGGGATATCTTTAGCATTAGCACTTGGCGGCATCAGTAACCCGCTCATATTCTTCGGCTTCTGCACATTCCTCGGAGCAGGTAATGGTATGAGCATGCCAAGCGCGACAGCCGGCTTACTTTCGGTCAGGCCGCGTCTTGCAGGCACAGCAAGCGGCCTTGGTAGCGCGATTATGGTCGGCGGCGGTGCAGCACTATCGCAACTTGCCGGTGGTTTGCTGACGGTCGAAAGCGGCACCATTCCCCTGCAGTGGGTCATGTTCATAGTTTCCGGCCTTGCCTTGCTGTCGATCGTCTTTGTGATCGCCCGAGAGAAGCAGATCAAAGCTTGATTTGCAACATTTGCAGGAGTTATGTGTTTTCATAGCTAATCTGCAAAGGCTTCTACCATGGCAATCCAAAAACTTTATGCTGGCGCAAAGCTGCGTGAACTGCGTGGGCGCGTCGCACTGACCCAAAAGGCTTTTGCGGATCGGTTGGGCGTGTCTTTGCCCTACCTGAACCAAATGGAGAACAACAACCGACCAGTCAGCACGACTGTCGTCCTAGGGCTTGCGCAGGAATTTGGCTTTGATGTGACAGAGCTGCAAGCAGGCGACGAAGCCCGGCTGGTAAGTGACATGCGTGAAGCATTGGCCGATCCTGTTTTCACCGGAACCACACCAGCACTTGCAGATTTACGACTTGCTGCAGCGAATGCCCCTGCCTTAGCGCGGGCGTTTTTGGACCTTCACACCGGCTATCGGCAAAGCCAAGAGCGTCTCGCATCTTTGGATGAAGCCTTGGGTCACGAAGACGCACGCCCGACCCCAAGTCCTTGGGAAGAGGTCCGCGACTTTTTTCACTATTGCGATAACTATATTGATCCAGTTGATCGCGCAGCTGAACGTTTTGCCAAAAAAACACGACACGGAAAGTCACTTTTTCAGGCAACTACAGATGCCCTTTCGGCGGTAGGCGTCACCGTAAATATCAGTGCTGCCGATGCCATAAGATCCTATGATCCTGCAACAAAAATACTGACACTTTCACAGTTTGCCCCACCAACCACACAAAGCTTTCAACTACTCGTTCAACTTGCGTTGATCACACAAAGTGACCTGCTTGAGGCAACACTTGATCTTGCACGTTTCCAATCTGACGTGGCGCGGAACATCGCAAAAGTTGGACTTGCGAACTACTTTGCAGGCGCGGCACTTTTACCCTACACAGCGTTCCATGATGCCGCCCAATCAACGCGGCATGATCTTGAGCTTCTGTCCGCCCGGTTTGGTGCGTCGCTTGAACAAATCGCACATCGCCTGTCCACACTGCAACGGCCCGGGGCAAAAGGCATCCCCTTCTTCTTCGTCCGCGTTGATCAGGCCGGAACCATCACAAAGCGCCACTCTGCCACAACATTGCAATTTGCACGCTACGGCGGGGCCTGCCCATTGTGGAATGTGCACCGCGCCTTTGAGACACCGGGTCAGTTCTTGCGACAGTTAGCTGAAACACCCGATGGCGCGCGTTATTTCTGCCTTGCCCACGATGTCAGCAAATCTGGTGGCTCATATCATGCCCCTGTCCGGCGTTACGCCATTGGACTGGGATGCGAAGTGAAACATGCTGATGCCGTGATTTATGCTGACCACATGAACACAAGTACACCAGAAGCCTACGAACCGATTGGGATTTCCTGCCGGATTTGCGAACGTAAAAATTGCCATCAACGTGCAGTACCGCCCCTCGCACGGCGACTACACGTTGATCCAGATCATCGGGGAATGTTGCCCTATCAACTTGACTAGCGCTGCTTGGTTTCCCATTCAGGGTGAATCCACGGTTCATCGTTTGCAGGCGGAAGCGGTTGCTTTCCAAGAACAAAATCCGCGACTTTTTCACCAACCATAATCGACGGCCCGTTGAGATTTCCGTTCGTGATCCGCGGGAAGATTGAGCTGTCAGCGACGCGCAGCCCCTCAACACCAATCACGCGCCCCTGTGGGTCAACAACCGCCATCGGATCATCCAACGCCCCCATTTTGCAGGTGCCACACGGATGATAGGCACTCTCAACATGCTCTTTGATAAAGGCATCCAAGGCCTCATCACTTTGTGCGTCTTCACCCGGTTGAATCTCTTTACCGCGGTAGGGTTCAAAAGCCTCTTGCCCGAAAATCTCACGGGTGAGGCGAATACAGGTTCGGAAATCCTCCCAATCGGACGGATCTGACATATAATTGAACACAATTTTTGGATTGTCCGCAGGATCAGCGGATCGCAGTGTCACAGACCCGCGCGAAACCGATCGCATGGGGCCAACATGCGCCTGATAGCCATGGCCCTCTGCCGCGATCTTGCCATCATAACGCACAGCAATAGGGAGAAAATGGTATTGGATATCAGGATATTTCACACCCGCACGCGACCGCACGAAAGCTGCACTTTCAAACTGGTTTGACGTACCAAGACCTGTTTTACGGACCAACCATTCAAAGCCAATTCGGCTTTTCCACAATAAAGTCCAATACTTGAACAATGATACGGGCCGGATCGCCGCTTGCTGAATGTACAACTCAAGGTGATCTTGCAGGTTCTGACCAACGCCGGGGCGGTCCGCAACGACTTCGATACCATGCTCCGCAAGATGCGCTGCTGGACCAATGCCCGAAAGCATCAACAGCTTCGGTGAATTCAACGATGAAGCGGCAACGATGACTTCTACGTTGGCCCGAATAACTTGGACTTGACCCTTGATTTCAACTTCAACACCGACCGCTTTGCCATTTTCAATGACAACCTTCCGTGCGAACGCTCGAACTAATTTGCAGTTGTCATGTTTCAAGGCTGGCCGCAGATATGCGTTGGCTGCAGACCACCGCCGACCCTTCCAGATCGTAGAATCGAAAGGCCCAAACCCTTCTTGCTGTTCACCATTATAGTCGCCAGTTGCCTCGTATCCGGCCTGTTTCCCAGCCTCAACAAAGGCCAATGTCAGCGGGTTCTTACGAGGACCACGCGTAATATGAAGTGGCCCATCACGGCCGCGCCAATCAGGATCACCGCCATGTCCACCGCTGTGCCAGTTTTCCATCCGCTTAAAGTACGGCACGACGTCCGCGAACGACCACCCCTGCGCACCGCTTTCCGCCCAATGATCATAGTCCATCGCATGGCCACGCACGTAGATCATGCCGTTAATGGAGGACGAACCACCAATCACCTTGCCACGTGGCGTGACGAGTTTGCGCCCATCCAGATGCGGCTCAGGTTCTGTTTCCATCCCCCAATCGTACATCTTCATATTCATGGGATAGGACAATGCCGCTGGCATCTGAATCAACGGCCCACCGTCCCAACCGCCGTGTTCGATCACGAGCACGTCCTTGCCCGCCTCAGCCAGACGATAGGCCATTGCACAACCTGCCGAACCAGCGCCAATGATAACGTAATCAGCTTGCATCAAAACGGTGCCTCTACATCTGTCATGGCGACATAAACGCCTTTGAGTTGGGAATAATGTTCAATCGCAGCTTTCGAGTTTTCGCGACCGACACCTGACATTTTCATGCCACCAAACGGCGCTTCGACGGGTGCCAAATTATATGTGTTAATGTAACACGTTCCAGCCTCAAACCCGGCAGCCATACGGTGCGCACGGGTCAGATCAGCGGTAAACACGCCTGCCGCAAGGCCAAATTCAGTATCGTTGGCCCGCGCAAGGACTTCTTCCTCAGTGTCAAAGTCGAGAACCGACAATACAGGACCAAAGATTTCTTCACGCGCGATCGTCATATCGTCGGTAACATCTGCGAACACTGTGGGCTCAATGAAAAACCCTTTGCCATCAACACGTTTACCACCAAAGGTCAGACGTGCACCTTCCGCGATCCCTTTTGCGATGAACCCTTCAACGATATCGCGCTGCCTTGCGGAAACCATAGGCCCAAAGTTTGTGGCTGGGTCCTGTGGGTCCCCCATCACAACGCCGCCAAGACGTTCAGACATGCGTTTGAGAAAGGCGTCTTTGATACCTTTTTGAACAAACACACGGGTGCCATTTGAGCAGACCTGCCCAGTTGAGTAAAAATTCGCAAGAATTGCACCAGACACTGCATTTTCCAGATCAGCGTCGTCAAAAATTACCAACGGTGATTTGCCACCCAGCTCCATCGTGACGTGCTTCATATCAGCGGCCGCCGCAGCATACACTTTTTTGCCTGTTGGCACAGAACCAGTCAAAGACACCTTGTTCACGCGCGGATCAGTTACAAGTGCCGCACCAACAGCACCATGCCCCTGTACAACGTTATAAATGCCAGCCGGCGCACCAGCTTCGACAAGAATTTCCGCAACTTTTAAGGCGGATAATGGCGTCATTTCAGAGGGTTTAAAGACCATGGCGTTACCGCAAGCCAGAGCTGGCGCAGCTTTCCAGCACGCAATTTGCGTCGGATAATTCCATGCGCCAATACCAACACACACGCCAAGAGGTTCACGGCGAGAGTAGACAAAATCTTCACCCAATTGGATATGCTCACCGGTTAAGCTACCCGCAAGGCCACCAAAGTACTCGAGCGCATCGGCACCAGATGTGGCGTCCGCGACTGAAGTTTCTTGGTACGGCTTGCCCGTATCAAATGTCTCCAAGACCGACAGATCATGGTTGCGTTCACGCATAATATCAGACGCACGGCGCAAGACGCGACCACGTTGTGTACCGGTCATCGCAGCCCAGTCTTTTTGGGCGCGACGGGCGGCATCAAGGGCCTTGTCAATGATTGCTGGCGTCGCGGCGTGCAACTTTGCGATAATCTCGCCTGTGGCTGGGTAGATTACATCAAAGGCGTCACCTGTCGTATCATCGATGTATTCGCCATCAATAAAGTGGCTGGCTTTGGGTTGTTGGTGCATAGGAAAAGTGCCTCCGGCAGGAATTATTGTTAGCAAAGTGAAAGGGGTTATTCACCCCGCGGAAACCGTTGATTTTCTTCAAGGACGTTGAGGTCCATGTGATTGCGCATGTAGCGTTCCGACGCTTTTTGCAGCGGTTGGAAATCCCATGGAAAGTAGGCGCCATTGCGCAAGGATTCGTAGACTACCCATCGGCCCGCTTGGCTATGACGAACATCCGCGTCAAACTTTTCAAGGTCCCAACGTTCTTCAGCCTTGGCCTTGATGGTCTGACGCGTCCCCTGATGGGCTGGATGCTCGGCCAAGTTTGTCAGCTCATGCGGGTCATTTTCCATGTCAAATAGCTGATCAGGATCAAGCGTGCACATGTTGAACTTCCATTTGCCATACCGCAACGAAACGATCGGCGCATATGATCCCTCTGCTGCGTATTCCATGGCAACCGGCGTGTCGCGGGTGCCACCCTGACCCAGCGGGACAATGCTTTCGCCACTGGTCCAAGGCATGACCTCAGACATATCCACGCCCGCCAAATCGCAAAGCGTTGGGCAGACATCGATGTTTGAAACTGGCGTCGTCACAAGACCCGGCTCCATATCAGATGAACAGATCATCATCGGAACCCGCGCAGAGCCGTCGTAAAACGACATCTTAAACCAGAGACCACGTTCGCCCAGCATGTCACCATGGTCGGAAACAAACACGATTGTCGCTTCTTGACGTGTGTCCTCAAGCGTTTGCAGCAGCTCACCGACCTTGTCGTCAAGGTAAGATATATTCGCAAAATATGCCCGCCGCGACCGCTTGATCATGTCTTCCGTGATGTTGAAATTATCACGGTCGTTTGCATCTAGTATGCGTTGAGAATGGGCATCTTGATCCTCATATGGGATCGGTCCGATCTCTGGCAGCAGATGTTCGCAATCATCATAAAGATCCCAATATTTCTTGCGGGTGACATACGGATCATGCGGGTGGGTAAAGCTAACAGTTAGACACCACGGGCGTTCGTCTTGGCCGCGCGACAAGTCATACAGCTTGCGGGTAGCATGATATGCAACCTCATCATCGTATTCCATCTGGTTACTAATTTCAGCAACACCTGCACCCGTCACGGACCCCATGTTGTGGTACCACCAGTCGATCCGCTCGCCCGGTTTGCGATAGTCAGGGGTCCAGCCAAAATCAGGTGGGTAAATATCTGTCGTCAGGCGTTCTTCAAACCCATGCAGTTGATCTGGGCCAACGAAATGCATCTTGCCCGACAAGCAGGTTTGATACCCTGCACGCCGTAAATGGTGGGCATATGTCGGCAAGCTAGACGCAAATTCGGCAGCATTATCAAAAACACCTGTTCGGGATGGCAACTGCCCCGTCATGAAAGACGCGCGACCGGGCGCGCAAAGCGGCGATGCGGTATAGCACTGCTGAAACCGCGTCGATTTCGCAGCCAGCTTTTTAAGATTTGGGGCATGTAGCCAATCAGCCGGGCCGTCCGGGAACAAGGTTCCATTCAGTTGATCGACCATAATGATCAGGATATTTGGCTTGGTCATGCGGCACCTTTTGTCAGTGTCGTAAGAAGGCTTAGCGCTTGGCCTTCTGGGTTTGCATCCGGTGCGGTGAGTGCTGCGCGGATATAGAGACCATCAATCAAGGCAGCTAACATATCGGCTGCAGCCCTTGGATTTTCACACATCGGCCTCAGCGCGACAGTCAGATTTGACCGAAGTCGGCGTTGGTAGATGTGCAAAAGATGCAGCGCGTCAGGATTAGTCTGCGCTTGGGCATAGAACGTCATCCACGCGCAAACAGTTGCTGGCGCAAAGCATGATCGGGCAAAGCTGGCGCGAATAATTGCGCGCGCACGTGCGGCTGGATCAATCGCTTGCGAAAGTTCCGCCCGGACTTCTGCACTGTACTCGCTCAGGATATGGCGCATCGCTGCAACAAAAATCTGATCTTTTCCGCCAAAATAATGATGGGCAAGTGCCGACGACATGCCTGCACGCTTAGCAATTTGGCTAACAGTGACATCAAGTGATCCTGCAGCGCCAATCTCAGCGATTGTTGCCTTAACAAGTGCCGCCCGTCTGATCGGTTCCATTCCAACTTTTGGCATGATGTCCTCCTAGCCTAAGCTGTCACATATTCTTTATTGACCAGTCAATCAATAAAAATCCTAGCGAGAAAGGCACTGGCCACTTCTTTGGTTCTTCTAAATCCCCGCCGGAGGCTCCGACAGTCGCACCAAACGAACCGCTAAAATTTACTCGCACACAGCAGCGGTTGCTGCACGACGGGCCACAGCCTCGCGCCATGTAATGAAACTCACCGACGCCATAATCACGATGCCCCCAACGACGACCCAGCCGTCGATTGGTTCCCCAAATAGCAAAAAGCCCAACAAAACGGCCCAAACAAGTTGCAGGAATGTGATGGGTTGCGTGACCGTCAAGGGAGCCGCCGCGAAGGCCAGTGTCATCGTGTAATGCCCAGCAGTGGCAAAGCAAGCCACCAAGAACAACCAACCAAGCTGGGAAAGTGTGGGTTGAATCCAAACCGCAAAAGCAAAGGGCGCCAACCCGATTGTTACTGTGATCGACAGCATCCCAACAACAACTGCCGGAGCCACCTCGCCAGACAATTGCTTGGCGACAAGGTAGCCTGCCGCAAACATGATGGCCGTGAACAGCATAGCAACATGACCCGGTTCAACTGCTTTGATTCCCGGGCGGAGAATGATCATTGCGCCAATGAGCGCTACGATAACGGCGACCAACCTGCGCGGGGGTAGCTTTTCACCCAAAAACAGCGCCGCGCCAATCGTCACATAGACCGGAGATAAGTAGTTCATAGCCGTGACGTCCGCGATCGGAATGCGCACCATCGCAAAGAACCATAAGATCACTGCGATTGTATGAACAACGCCGCGCACTGCAAAAAGTTTGATTTGCCGACCTGTTAAGTGAGCGGCCAATATGGGCTTTATCATCGGAATTAAGAACACAAGACCAAGAACATAGCGTAAGAACGCGCTCTGCGCTGCAGGTAAATCTGGCCCAATGTATTTCACAAGCGCCGTCACAGCCACAAAGTTAAGGCCAGTCAGGAACATCCAGAAAATACCGATGGCAGGGCGTACTGTTGACATAATTTAGCGGTGACAGTTCACCTAGCGAATGACAAGAGCGGGCTCCCTTGTCACTATAAATACACGAACAGGCTTACTCTTCTGCGAAGGCTGCCATGACCTCATCAGAAGCTTCAAAGTTTGTTGTCACAGATTGCACGTCGTCGTCGTCTTCAAGCGCATCCACCAGCTTCATCAACTTAGTCAGGCTTTCAACATCAAGCTCAGTCTGGATATTTGGCTTCCAGATCAGCTTCGTACTGTCACTTTCCCCCAACTCAGC
>JAPKCP010000119.1 GCA_028822885.1 Yoonia sp.
CACGCCGCCCCGTCAACTGATAGCCACTCTCAGAAATCTCTCGCCCTACTTTACTGATACAGCCGTTCAAGTTGACTTAATGTTAACGATTTGAAGCCACTATAGAAATAGCGTTGACACGATTGGGAAGACGGCAACGATGACCAGAACAATTAGCATGACGCCAACAAATGGCATTGTTGCTGCAAAAATCTGTTCGACCGATACGTCGGGATCGTCCAGCGTATTATGAACCGTAAAGACAGATATGCCGAAGGGTGGCGTTAACAAACCAATCTCGACAGCCAGAACCGTGACAATACCAAAATGGCTAAGGTCGATGCCCATTCCCTGCGCAATCGGGGCTGCAATCGGGACCATAATCAAAAGGATCGACGTGCTATCTAAGATCATCCCCATCAGCAAAATGATAACAGCATAAAAGAACAAAAATCCATACGGGCTAAAGCCTGACCCTTGGACCAGCCCTTCAATTGCGTTGGGCAACCCCGCAATCGACAACATCCGCGAATAGAAACTAGCTGCAATTAGCAAAAGTAGGATCGATACAGAGATGACGCCAGTCTGCTTCATCACGTCCCAAAGTTTGTGACGGTTCAACGACCGCCTTGCTATCGCGACGATAAGTGCGCCGAACGCGCCAATACCGCCGGCTTCGGTTGGGGTGAAATACCCAGTATAAAGCCCACCTAGCACCAACACGACTAACGAAATGATCGGGAATATCTTTGCAGACATTGTCCTAAGCGGCATCCTTTCCACCCTAACCTCTAGGCGGCGTGCCTTCGATGCCTCGGGGTCGGTCAGCACAAAGCTTGGAAATAAAAGCGTGACACAGATCAACATGGCAACAAAGCCACCCGCCAACATAAGGCCAGGCACAATGCCAGCGAGGAACATGCCGCCGATCGATACCTCGGCCAGAATGCCGTAAATGATAAGCAGAAGGCTTGGTGGGATCAGCATGCCAAGTACAGAAGACCCAGCGACCGTTCCGGCAGAAAACGCAGGCCGGTATCCGTGGCGGGTCATCTCAGGCACAGCAACCCGCGTGAAAACAGCGGCAGATGCAATGGAAACACCGGTGACGGCTGCAAAAATCGTGTTGGCAGCAACAGTGGCCACCCCCAAGCCACAAACCACCCGCCGTAGCAGTTCCTCGGCGACTTCAAATGTATCGCGGCCAACGTTTGAAACGCTGACGAGTAGTCCCATCAAAACAAACAGTGGAATAGTCGCAAATAAATAGTCAGCAATGCCACTGTAGGCCGTCAGTTCAAGCATCTTGAACGCAAGATCCATATTATCGCGGATGATCCATATGCCCGCAAAAGCGACAGCAAAAAGCGCATATGCAATCTGCATTCCTAACAAAACAAGGGCAATCAAAACAGCGATCAGAATGAAGCCGATTGTAAGCGTGGTCATGTCTTATTGCTCCGGTAGGTGCGCATTTCTTCTGACACACGGTAAAGTGCCGAGAGTGAAGCCACCATGGATCCCAAGACGGTGATGGCGCGGAATGGGGCGGTCGGAATGGTAAAGACACCTTGAACACCAAAGAATTCAGCGCCTTGCCATGCCGTCATCAATTTTGGCCATGACGCCCAAAAAATAAGAGCAAAGACAATCGCCCCCGCCAGTGCAAAGACCATTTCGAGCAAGGGGACAAGGTGCGGTGATTTTCGTTCAAGCCTCCGTACGAAAAAGTCAGCACGGGTCAAACGCCGTTGCTGAATCGCGGCGGCAACCTGCAAAAAGACAATTGCGACAACTGTACGCGCTGCGATTTCCGAAACGCCAGTGATTGGCGCATTGAAAAAATTACGTCCCAAAACATCCACGACAACAAGCGCCATCAGACCGCCGATACACAATGTGCCAATCGAAGACATAACGGCAGCCACTGTCCCCAGAACTGCGCCAAAGGGCGCGTTGGCAAACTTTGGAATAGAATTCACTTCCCGTGCCGTCGGACTATCTTGGCTCATCTCTACTCGCTTATGCTTGTATGACTTCAGGATCGAGCCCACCCAGACACGTTGTAAGGGTGGGATCGATATTGGTTTCTTTACAGACGCTTAGCGGTCTGCGTCCCAGTCGCGCAGTGGTGTGACACCACGTTCACGCAGCGCATCAAAGTAAGCGGACAACACAACTTTGCCAGCGTCGCCTGTCTGCTCAAGCCAAGGCGCTACGATGTCAGGCAGACCTTCGACCCAAGCAGTCTTTTCTGAATCTGACAGTTCATGCACGGTTAGACCAGCGGCCTGCATCTCTACCATCGCACGTTCAGCCAGACTTGACACATAGTCACCATGCGCCACTGAAGTTGCTTTCGCGGCTTCGCGGAACGCAAATTGAACTGCCTCTGGCAGGCCATTGAAGAAATCTTCGTTCGCTGCGATTCCACCAAAATACATCGAACCAATGCCGACGCGTGTCAATTCAGGGGCGACTTCGTAGACCCGCGTTGGCAAGATACCTGATGCGAAGGACAATGCACCCTCAGTTACGCCTGTCTGAATGTTCGTGTAGTAGGTTGTCAGCGCACCATCAACAGGCGTAGCACCCGTTTCTTGGAGCCAGTTTGCAGACGTCCCCGGCGCGTTCAGCTTGCGATTTTGCAAGTCAGCCAATGTTTTAACAGGAAAAGTTGCATAGATGTCGTAGCTGTCAGTGATCAAAGACGACAAGTGAACCATGCCGTTTTCAGACCAACTATTCGCAAGTTCTGGTAGGTTCTGGCTCAAGTCATCGAAAATTTCGATGATCATTTTGTGGTCTGACGTGGCAAATGGCGTGAAGTAGGTCACGTTCTGCAACGGCATGTTCGCGCCTTCCCAGACCGTACCGACCATACCCACATCAACGATGCCGTCCATCACAGCCTCGCGCGTATCGGTGAATTTGTACAACGTGCCCGCGTAAGCCTCGTTCCAGTTGACCTGATATTCGCCGGCTTCAGCAAGAATGCGGTCCACCTCTGGCTGGAACGTATTCTTCATCGCGTACACCCAAATGTTAGCCTCGGGGTGCGATGATCCAATATTAATTGTGACCTGTTCTTGGGCTGATGCCCAACTGGCTGCGGATACAGTAAGCGCCGCAACTGCGCTGAAAGTCATGAACTTCATGGTCGTTCCTCCCGGTTTGAAGATGCCTCCTCGCATCTTCTGGTTTTTTTAATCGTCGATCGTCCCCAACGCGCGTAAAATGCGTTCGGGTGTAAATGGCATGTCTGTGACCTGTGCCCCCATCGGGCGCAGCGCATCATTGATGGCATTCATAACGGCTGCTGGCGCACCTGCGGTTCCGGCTTCACCGGCACCTTTCGCCCCAAGTAAGCTTTCTTTTGTGGGGGTTTCCACATGGCCAATGACCATGTCCGGCATTTCGGCAGCCATGGGGACAAGGTAATCAGCCATTGATCCATTTAGCAGTTGGCCGTCCGCGTCATAATGGATTTCTTCAAATAGGGCGCCACCAAGTCCCTGCACGATTCCGCCGCGGATTTGTTCATCCACAAGCTGAGGATTGATTATGCGGCCACAGTCTTCAACGCACCAATGCTTGAGCAACGTCACTTCGCCAGTGTCAGTATCAACCTCAACATAGCTGGCCTGCACGCCATTGGTGAACGCAAAGGGGTAGTCGGTTGTGATGTAATGACGGGTCTGCACCAATTCACGCGGCAAATCTTTCGGCAGCGTATCGCCGCGAAAATAAACAATCCGACCAAGTTCTGCGAGCGGCATACGCGAAACACCAGTGTCACTATCGACGACTTCACCGTCACGAATGTCGAGGCTCTTTTGGTCGGCCTGCAGCATTGCAGCCGCGACTTCAAGAATCGAGTCCCGCAATGCGCGACCTGCCCGCAAAGCAGCTTCGCCACCAATACCGGCACCACGTGACGCCCACGTCCCTCCACCGTAAGGTGTAACTTGGGTGTCCCCAGTAATCACGCGCACGTTTGCGGGAAAGACGCCAACGCCTTCGGCCACAATTTGGGACAGCATTGCTTCTGTGCCTTGGCCCTGCTCGGTCACGCCTGATAGCGCCACGATAGAGCCATCAGGGTCCATTCGAACCGTGCATCCGTCCTGCGAAGATATGCGCGCGCCGCCAATCCCGTACATAAATGGTGATGGGTTGGTCAGTTCGATAAAGCTGGCAATTCCGATGCCACGATGCACACCTCTAGCGCGCGCAGCCGCTTGATCAGCCCTTAAGGCGTCGTAATCCATAAGCGCAACCAGCTTGTCCATGCTTTGATGATGGGACAGCCCTTCGAACCGCATATTGGCTGGGGATGTGACCGGATAAGCGTCATCCGCATACATATTGAGACGTCGAATTGCGATCGGATCCATGCCCAGCTCAGCTGCGGCCATATCAACCAGACCTTCAGTAATCGCGACGGCAATCGGATGTCCGACAGCGCGATACTGAGAAGTCGGGGTCTTGTTTTGGAAAACGGCAGTCGTTTTGGCGCGGTAATTCGCAAAATCGTAGGGACCGCCACACAGGTTTACAACCTGATTGCCTTCAATGGCAGACGTTCGCGGATACACGGAATAGGCCCCGATGGCAGTCCAATCATCAACGTCAATCGCAAGGATTTTACCCGCCGCATCAACGGCAATCTTTGCTTCAATCTGGTGATCGCGCGCGTGAATATCCGTTGTAAAACTCTCTAGCCGATCTGCAATAAACTTAACTGGACGACACATAATCTTGGCAATCGCAGCCGTCGCAACCTCGTCCGGGTACACATGCACTTTAATCCCATATGACCCGCCTACGTCGCCGCAGATCACGCGAACGCGGGATTCAGGCACGTCAAGGTGTTGGGCCAGCACAGTTTGCATCATGTGCGGTGCTTGTGTGGCGTGATACGCCGTCATCTGGTTTTCGGCACGGTTCCAATCAACAAGGATCGAACGTGGCTCAAGCGTGACACCGGTGTGCCGCGCAGTTCCAAAATGTGCTGAAATGACCTTGTGCGCAGTCGCAAAAACGCCGTCTACATCGCCTTGTTCGTGCAGGCGCTGAAATGCGAGGTTGTCACCCATGTCGGAATGTAAAACCGGGGTATCTTTGTCGAGCGCAGACATCATGTCAGCGACAACTGGCAATGCTTCATAATCCACATCGACCAAATCAGCGCCATTTTCTGCTGCAGCGCGGGATGTCGCGACGACTGCGACAACGGGCTCTCCGAGCCAACAAGCCCGATCAATCGCCATTGGGTGTTCTGGTGGCGACTTTAATCCTTTGAGGTGGGCAAGAACCGCAACCCAAGGTGTGCAGACCTCCGCCAGATCAGCGCCTGTAAAAACACGTAACACCCCTTTGACCAATTTGGCCTCTTCGGTTTCAATGCCAGTGATCTTTGCATGGGCAAACGGCGAGCGGACAAAGGCCACGTGCACCATGCGGGGCAGCACAATGTCGTCAACATACTTACCGCGTCCCTCGACCAATCGCGCTGCATTGGGTCGTGGTACGGTTTTCCCGATGTAGGAATTAGGGCGATCAGGATTGCCAAATTGAACGGTCATGATTGTGCCTTTCCAGCCCGTAACTGAGCAACACTTTCGACCGCATCAATGATGGCTTCATATCCAGTACAGCGACAATAGTTTCCTGATAGATGTGCGCGGATCACAGCGCGATCAGGCACGCCACCTTTGGACAAAAGCTCCTCGGCTGATACAAGCATCCCCGGAGTGCAAAATCCGCATTGCAACGAATTGCGTGCAATAAAAGCATCTTGAAGATCCCGGATCACATCAGTGTCCGACAGACCTTCAACGGTCCAGATATCGGAGCCATCAAGCTGAGCCGCTAACATAAGGCACCCTCGCACGGCCTCTCCGTCAACGCGGATTGTGCAAGCCCCACAAACACCATGCTCGCAGCTTGCATGCGCCCCGGTCAGGCTTAGCTCTTGCCGTAAGAAATCGATCACGTGCTGACCTGCTGGAACGCGTGCTTGGACAGCTTCCCCATTTACGGTGAGGTCAATATCGACCTTGTCACGAAACATATCGCTCATGCCGCGTCTCCTGTAATTTTGTCAACGGCACGTCGCAAAAGCACCCCTGCGATATGGCGCCGATAGCCCGCACTGGCTTTTGTGTCTGCGGGCGGGTCAATTTCAGCACGCAGGGCCGTCACCGCCCCATCGACGTCACCCTTATCAAGCATTGCCATTGCGCCAAGAGCCAGTTCAGGCATTTCACCAACTGATAACATCGTAATCCGATGACCACTTTGGCGCTTAACGAGGCAAAGCCCCGCCAAAGCATAGTCACCTGCACGGCGCGCAACTTCTTCTAGTGCCTGCCGCTCATCAGCTTCAGCTTTTGGAATCCTGATTGCAGTCAAAATCTCGTCTGGCTCAAGATCCGTTTCAAACAAACCGTGAAAAAAATCCGCCGCCGCGACAGTCCGGGCGCCATTAGGTCCTTCGACATGCAACGTCGCGCCCAATGCCAGCACGCAGGCCGGAAATTCAGCTGCAGGATCTGCATGAGCCACTGCCCCACCGATTGTTCCGCGATTGCGAATTGCAGCATGAGCGATCACTTTCACCGCATCCACAAGCAACGGAGCATGCTTTTGAATAAGCAAATTACGCCCCACATCGACGTGCCGTGTCAGCGCACCAATACGTAACGTATCGCCTTCGTCGACGACCCCACGCAATTCCGCCAATCGCGAGATATCAACTAACAAATCATCAGTCGACAGGCGCATGTTCATTGCAGCAACAAGGCTTTGTCCACCGGCCAAAACCCGCGCCATGCCATCCGCAGACACCAAAAGATCAAGTGCATGGCGCAGATCAGTTGCCCGAGCGTAGCCCGCCACAGATGCTTTCATTCGCTAATCCCCCCTTGGCCTCGCATCTCTGCGAAACCAGCGATGTCGTGTCGGTTCTACTATTGATCATATGATCAATAAACCATGCGCTATTGCAAGAAGAATCTTTTCTGCCCACAAAACAGTCATGGAAATAAACAAAGAACGCGATCCCACCTTGACGTCGCAGGCCAAGGCAAAGCCGCGCCGCCTGCATCCAGATGAACGCCGTCAACTCATTGTCGATGGCGCGGTTGCTTTCTTTGCAGAGGTAGGACTGGACGGTAAAACCCGTGACCTCGCAAAGCATCTTGGCATTACCCAATCGCTTCTTTTCAACTACTTCGCCACCAAAGACGCGCTGACAGAGGCCGTATACGAACAGGTTTATCTGAACCGTCTTTCGCCGGATTGGCCGCGCCGCCTAACGGATCGCAGTGTTCCACTTCGCGCGCGGTTGTTGGCGTTCTACAGCGACTATAGTGAACTCATCTTCGAATATACTTGGATGCGGATTTTTATGTTTTCGGGCTTGGCAGGTGCCGAACTTAATCGGCGGTATCTAGACCACATGCACCAAATGATTCTGCGCCCACTTTTAGAAGAAATACGAGCTGTCTCATCCAAATCTATCGCACCAACAATGGAAGACCTTTGGAATCTCCACGGCGGCATCGTCTATATTGGTATCCGACAACACATCTACCGCATGCCGTGCCCCGACGACCCAAATGAGGCGATTGAGCGATCAGTTGATCGCTTTCTGAAGGCATTCCATGTCGCGATAGACTAGCAGTGATGAAATGAACAAGCTGATAGCGATCCGTTAATCCACCGTTACAATACTGCGCCGTAGTGTTGGCATTTCGGCCTCTCGGGCACGGCGCAGTATTTTGTTATCTTCAACCAGTCGCAACAGCGTTTACCGCGGCCAAATTGATGGCAGTTACCTTCACAACCGATCAACAAGGCCTCGGATCTGTTGCTTTAGGATCAGCCAGCTTTCATATCGATGACGATTTTGCCAACCGCATGCCCGTCATCCAGCTTGTCGTAAGCTTTGACCACATCGGCAAAGGCAAAGGTGCTGTCGATCACTGGTTTGAGCGTGCCTTTGGTGATCATGTCGGCCAGCGTGGTCAGCTGCGCTCCGTTTGGCTCCATGAAGAACCAGTCAAAAGATACGCCGTGCTTTGTCGCCAAGTCATCGGTATCTTGGCCTTTGATCGAAACCAAATGTCCGCCCTTCTTAAGGACTTTGAAGGAATTTTGCATTACTTCTCCACCAGACATATCGAAAACCACATCATAGTCGGCGATGATGTCGGTGAAGTCCTGTTCCTTGTAGTTGATCACCAGATCAGCCCCAAGTGCCGTGACCAAATCTGCGTTTCGTGCGCTGACAGTTGTTGCCACAAAGGCCCCAATATCCTTGGCGATCTGAATGGCCAGCGTCCCGACACCGCCAGAGCCTGCATGGATCAAAACTTTTTGATCAGCTTTCAATCCGGCCTTGTCGACCAAGGCTTGCCACGCGGTTAGGCCAGTCAGCGGGATCGAGGCGGCCTCAATGTGGCTGATGCTTGCTGGCTTATGCGCCAAAGCGGAGGCCTGCACCCGCGCCACGTCTGCCAACGACCCAGCGTCTTCCTGATGGGCCCGTGCGAACACCGCGTCCCCAACTTTGAAACCCGTCACGTCAGCCCCAATGGCCGTGATAACGCCGCTGACATCATAGCCCATCACATGGGGGAACGTCAGCGGGATCATGTCTTTCACATAACCAGCACGCACGATGTTATCGATTGGGTTCAAACTGGCGGCATGCACGTCGATGAGCACGCTATCCGCAGTCAGCGCGGGGCTTGCCACATCAGTAATTTCGATTGGGCCAGTATAGGCGTTAAAAACAGCGGCTTTCATAATGAGAATCCTTTGTGAGTGACGTTGTATGGCGCGTTGAGCGCTATCTCTGCACCCCATGTAGGAACGGAATCCGCGAATACGATCCCCGTTCGCGCCTACCGTGGGGTAAATACGAATTTAGGGCGACGAATGGGCAAACCGCTGGACCCAATTTTCGCAGAATTATGCCTATGGGGTTCTTTGCTGCTATCGGGTTTAGCGGCAGTAACTCGTGACAAACCAAACAGTGTAGAAAGCTTACCTTAGCCCGACCTTGGCGACCGTTCTCGCGCTAGAAATGTCAGCAGTTGGATCAAGAATACACACCGTTGGAATACGTAAGTTCGTAACGATGGCCGTATAGTTCAAATACGGTACCGAAGGAATCTTCGACATATACCATGCGATACGTCTTCTCGTTCGGGAAGTATTCACGGACAGGCATGCGTTGTTTTCCGCCAGCGGCAACGATCTTTTCAAGCAAGTCTTCCAGATTGGAATCTTGAATCGCAAAATGAAATGTTCCTTGCTGCCGGAACTTGAGATTTTCATCCGGCGCGTGGTGTCCTTCGAATTCAAACAGCTCAAACCCAATCCTGTCAGCCATTGCGAGGTGGGCAATACGCATGCGCCCCCAACCTGCACCAAAGACGTCAGAACACATCTGGCCGATGTCACTATCGTCTTCGATAATCTCAGTCGGCTGCATGATCACATAGAAACCGAGGACGTCGCCGTAAAATTTATTGCCGTGTCCAGATCTGGGACAGAAAGGCCGATGTGAGAGAATGTGCGTGGAGTGGGTGTTCCGGAAGCTGTGCAATGTGGGTCTACCCACACCTTCTTGAGCAAATCCGTCGCGCGCCTGACTTGGTCATTCGTCTCACGGCGGCACCGCAGGTCGGTGTTGTTGCGAGTGTTCTGACTGGTGACATTGATCTTGGGGTTGTGGCAGAAAA
>JAPKCP010000405.1 GCA_028822885.1 Yoonia sp.
TGTGAAGGAATGGCGGGCCGCACTTTCGCTTGATGCCCGCCTCGATCTTGCTGAAGGCCTTTGGGCAACGAACGTTCACGAAGGTATGGTCGCAGCAGCCAAACTACTGTCCCAAGCCCGTATCAAACCAGATGATACCCGCGTCTGGGACATTATTGTATCGTGGGCTCCCAGCTTTGACGCATGGGCCGTCGCAGACCACGCTTGTATCGCGGGTCAAAAACGCCTTGTAGCAGACCCTTCTCGCCTCGACATTGTAGAACAATGGACAACGTCTGAGCATATGTGGACCAAGCGCGCCGCATTGGTCATGACGCTGCCTTGGGCCAAACAGAACCACCCCAAGCCCGACGAAGAAGTAGCGCGCGAGCGTATTCTTGGCTGGGCCGCAACCTATGTAAGCGATCCAGATTGGTTCATTCAAAAATCTGTTGCGTGGTGGTTGCGGGATTTATCTAAACACGATGCGCCCCGGACACAGGCATTTCTGGACGCGTATGGCGACCAAATGAAGCCATTCGCCAGAAAAGAAGCGGCCAGCAAATTGCCAACGGTCCCCAAAGAAAACCTAATCTGAAACGACTATTTCTTATAGACTTCAACGTCGATCAACGCCGTCAGCGGTACGTCCAAAAGCCGGATCGCGGAAAGACTCATCTGGCTACCAGCGGTGGCCAGACCACCAGACGGTCGCAGTTCCACGTTCACTGACTTGCCAGATGCTGGGTTCTCAACACGCCCGAGGGCAAGTTCAGAAACCAGTCCTGTCTCTAGCCAAATGCCCGGTTTGGCTGGTGGCCCAAGCGAGATGTTGGTGATGCCCAAAGACTGCTCTCTGACAGGTTCAACAGCAACAGCAGCAGCGCGATCCTCAGCCGAGGTCGTGTCGAACTCTTCTACTGTTCGCGCGGCAGCTGGCGGCGGTGGCGTCAGATCGAGCGTCACAATAGCGACATCCGGGCCACCAGCGGCTGCATCAGTGGCAGTCCCGACACTGGAAGGGGTTAACTGCCACGCAGGATCGGTGCAGGCGGCAAGGCACAAAACGGGGATTAAAGAGATCAACTTCATGTGATTGAGGTTAATCATGACATAATGAACGGTGCAAGGACCAACGTCCTTCTTGCGCTGCGCCCTGCCGACCCCTACGTTTGTTTCATGACACATTCACTTATAGATCCATTTGCGCGCGCCATTTCTTACCTTCGGGTCTCTGTGACCGACAGGTGTGATTTCCGTTGCGTCTATTGTATGTCCGAAAACATGACCTTCTTGCCAAAGAAGGACCTTTTGACGCTCGAAGAACTTGACAGGCTTTGTTCCTCCTTCATTGGGCTTGGTGTTCGGAAGCTTCGGATTACGGGTGGCGAGCCTCTCGTACGTCGCAATATCATGACTTTCTTTCGCGCCATGACGCGGCACCTGGAAAGCGGCGCATTGGATGAATTAACCGTCACAACCAACGGTAGCCAGCTTGAGAAATACGCGGCCGATTTAGCGGCGGCTGGTGTGAAACGGATCAACGTATCCCTTGATACGCTGGACGAACAAAAATTTGCGGACATCACCCGCTGGGGCCGCCTTCCCCAAGTGATGCGTGGCATCGACGCTGCGCAAAAAGCCGGCTTGCGCGTCAAGATTAACACAGTTGCGTTGTCAGGCTTTAACGAAAGCGAACTGTTCACCCTCACCGATTGGTGTGCAGAACGCGACTTGGACATCACATTTATTGAAGTCATGCCTATGGGCGATATTGGTAATGAAGACCGGGTCACACAATATTGGTCGCTTAAAGATCTGCGCGCACGGCTTGCCGAACGTACGGACCTCATTGATCTGCCCGAAAGCACTGGTGGCCCTGCGCGTTACGTGCGCCTTACTGATACCGGCCAAAAGATCGGGTTCATTACACCGCTGTCCCATAACTTCTGTGAAAGCTGTAACCGCGTACGTGTCACATGCACTGGTGAAATTTATACATGTCTTGGCCAAGAAGGTTCTTCAGACCTGCGCGGACCTTTACGAGCCAGCGAAGCGGACGGGCATCTTGAAGATGCAATTAGGGCGGCGATTGCTCTGAAGCCAAAAGGCCATGACTTTGATTATTCACGTCAAAAGGCCGACGGACAGGTTACGCGTCATATGAGTCATAC
>JAPKCP010000406.1 GCA_028822885.1 Yoonia sp.
AGCGCAATCGGTCGAATAATAAAACGTGAGGGTGTCGTATTTCGCGCCGCCATAAACGCTACCGGAACAGCAAGGATCAATGAGAAGATCGTTCCCAGCGTTGCTATGTTTAACGTGTCCCAAATCGGCTTGCCCAATTGGGTGATGTATTCCCAGCGCGGCGGCGTCGCCCGCGACCAGATATCGTTTGCAATGCGCGGTGCGTCCCAAACGAAGAACCAAGTGGTTGAGGCCGAAATTTGCTGCCAACAATAGGCAAAGATTGCGACACCAATCAGCCACATGACCCAATGGCCAAGGCTTTCACGGCCAGTGCGGCGTTGCCAGATTTTCTGGCCCTTCAAATCTTGTACTGGCATTATTGGACCCTCGCACGGATAACACCGGACAGATATTCCAGCGCCATGACGATCACGATGATGATCAATAAAATAGCCGCTGCTGTATCGTATTCATAACGGTCAAACGCAGTATTCAGCGTAGCTCCGATACCTCCGGCCCCTACAAGCCCAAGGATGGCGCTTTCGCGAAAGTTGATGTCGATGCGGTAAATCGAAAGCCCGATGAGGCGCGGCATTACCTGCGGCTGCACACCGTAATTGATCCATTGCGTCCACTTGGCACCAGAGGCTTTGATCGCTTCGGCCTGCACTTTGTCCATGCTTTCAATATCTTCAGCAAGCAGTTTGGCAAGGAAGCCAATAGTGGCAAAACTTAACGTCAGGAAGCCAGCAAGCGGACCAAAGCCGAAGATAGCAACCAAAAGGATCGCGACGATGATTTCTTGTAGCGCGCGGCTGATCGCGATGATGGAGCGACATATTAGATAGACCGGCAAAGGGGCCACATTGCGTGCGGCACCTAAGGCGATTGGGATCGAGATTGCGATGCCCACGACTGATGACGCCACGGTCATAATGATGCTTTCGATCATCCCCTCCCAAATGTCGCTGGAGCGAGATGTGAAATCTGGTTGGGTAAAGGCCAGTACGAATTTCTCGCCACGCTCTAACCCAGCATAGACACGTGACCAATTCACTTCGATAGTCGAAAACGCGGCAATCAAATAGGCGACAAACCCAAGTATCAAGAGCCACCTCAACCAAGGTTTTTGGATGAATGACGGCTTCTTCCATGGTTTGCCAATCAGTGCGCTTACGTCGCTCATTTGGTAGCCTCGGTGTCGTCCTCTTCGACCGCCTCGATGGTCGCTTCCCAATCTTCTTCACCGTAAATCGCGGTAAGGACGTCTGGCGTCAGCCCGTCTGGTGGGCCATCAAATTCAACCGCCCCCAGCCGTAATCCGATCACCCGCTGCACAAACATCTGTGCCAATGCGACGTCATGAATGTTGATAATCGCCGCCAACCCGCGCTCTTTACAGAGTTCGCAAATGAGCCGCATAATTTGACGGGACGTTTTAGGGTCAAGCGACGCCGTCGGCTCGTCCACCAACAGCAGCGCGGGGTTTTGTATAAGTGCGCGGCAGATGCCAACGCGCTGGCGTTGTCCGCCGGAAAGTTCGTCGGCCCGTTTGTCGGCCATATGTGCCAACCCAACACGGTCAAGTAGGCGAAATGCTTCATCCACATCCGACTGTGGGAAACGTCGCAGAAAACTGCGCCAGAACCCAACGTAGCCTAAGCGGCCTGACAATACGTTTTCCATGACGGTTAGACGTTCGACCAGTGCGTATTCTTGAAAGATCATTCCCATGCGGCGGCGTTCGCGCCGCAATGCACCAGAAGACAATCCGGTTAATTCTACCTCGCCCAAATATACTTTGCCCGAGGTGGGTTCAACCAGCCGATTGATGCAACGAATAAGCGTGGATTTACCTGCCCCTGAAGGGCCGATTAGGGCCAGAACTTGGCCTTCTGGCACGTCCAGCTCAACGGCCTTCAAAGCCTGATCACCGGTCTTGTATGTCTTCACTAGCTTCTCAAGCCGCAGCATGAAAACCTCCCTCACCCCAAATTTTTTAGTGGAAAAGGCGGGTTTTAAAACCCGCCTTTTCAAATTTTATTGGCAGGCGTAGCTCACGCCATTTGCCGTATCGATCTTGCGGATCACTTCCCAGAATTCCTGATACGTCATCTCAAGGAACTGGCCCTCGTTCGACTTTTCGAATTCCGCCTGAAGCGACG
>JAPKCP010000407.1 GCA_028822885.1 Yoonia sp.
CTATGTCTGAGCGATTACGCAATACGCTAGAAAATATTAGCGATGCGTTCTTCTTGCTCGATTACGACTGGAAATTTCTCTTTTTCAATGGACAGGCAGAAACGCTGCTGCAACGCAGTAAGCACGACCTGCTGGGAAAGAGTATTGTGCAGGAGCTTCCTGACCCATCCGGAATTAAATTTCAGGAACAGTATGAACGCGCCATCACCACGGGTCAGACAGTTCGCTTTCAGGAATACTACTCTCCGTTAAGGAGATGGTTCGCAGTTGCTGTTCACCCCACACCCGAAGGACTGGCGGTCTATTTCCACGACGTAACCGAACAACGCGCCCGGGATGAGGAGTTGCGCCTTCTGCAAGCCGCGGTTTCTCACCAAAGCGATACTCTCATAATCACGGAGGCCACGCCGTTTGCTGGCCTTGCCGTGCCTAAAATTGTCTACGTCAACAACGCTTTCGAAAGGCTTACAGGCTATTCCCGTGAGGAAGTGATCGGCAAGAGCCCGCGTTTCCTGCAGGGCCCAATGACCAAGTGCACTGAGCTCGACCGACTCCGACGCGCGATTGAGGAACAGCAGTCAGTACGCGTGGAACTCATCAACTCTAAAAAGTCAGGTCACGAATACTGGGTGGAGATTGACATAGCGCCAATCGCAAACGAAAATGGTTTGGCAACCCACTTTGTTGCCGTCCAACGCGACATTAGCGAACGCAAGCAAGTGGAACAGGTTCTTTGGGCCAATGAGGAACGCTTCCGCCTTATGGCAAATGCAACTGGGAGCACCATTAGTGAGTTGGATATTGCCAATAACACACAATGGTGGAGTGAAGGTCTAAAAGAAGTCTTTGGGCATAAGGTGGATCGCATTGAGTCACCGCCAAAAATTTGGTTGGCGCATGTTCACCCGAATGACAAAGCGCACAACTCTGATGCGTTCAACAGGCTTGTTGCTGGAAAAACAGATACCTTGTATGAAAAATACCGCTTTCAGCGTGGGGATGGAAGTTGGGCTAGTGTTGAAGAGAATGCGTTCGCCATCCGCAGTAAGGATGGCACGGTGATCTCTGTATTGGGGTCTATCACAGACATCTCGCAGCGTCTTGAGCTCGAAGAACGTTTGCAGCAAGCACAAAAGATGGAGGCGGTGGGCCAGCTGACGGGAGGCGTTGCGCATGATTTCAACAATCTTTTGACGATAATGATGGGCAACGCAGAAATCTTGTCAGACGAACTGTTGGATCAGCCGCATTTGCAAGAATTGGCTGCAATGACCCTCAGGGCTGCCGATAGAGGCGCAGAGCTGACCAGCCGTTTGCTTGCTTTCTCACGAAAGCAACCACTAGAGCCTCAAATTTTGAACCTTGGCCCACTGATCCAAGGTATGGAAACCCTATTGCGACGGACACTGCCTGAGAATGTTGATATTGCGGTTTTCTGTGTTGATGAATTATGGAAGACTGAGGTTGACCCAGGTCAAATCGAGGCAGCTCTTCTCAATCTTGCTCTGAATGCCCGCGCTGCGATGCCTGATGGAGGCTCTCTGACCATCGAGACGGCCAACACTTCGCTTGACGACGATTACGTGGCTAAAGAATTAGATGTTAAGGCGGGCGAGTATGTCGTGATTGTGGTCACAGACACTGGCCATGGCATCGCGCCCGACGTGCTTGGCCACATCTTTGAACCCTTTTTCACGACAAAAGAGGCTGGCTTGGGCTCGGGCTTGGGGCTGAGCATGATCTATGGCTTCATCAAACAGTCAGGTGGACATATTCGCGTCTATTCCGAACAGGGGGAAGGAACCACCTTCAGGCTCTATATCCCACGTTTTCTGGGGAAGGACGCGCAAGTCCAAATTGACAGTGCCGACCAAAAGATTGCCGGTGGCAGAGACACGGTCCTCGTCGTTGAAGACGATGCGTTGGTGCGTGATTATGTCATTATACAGTTGAAGGGCTTGGGCTATCGCGTCTTTGAAGCGCCTAACGGATCAGAAGCCCTGGTGGTGCTGGACCAAAATCCTGAGATTGATCTGCTATTCACCGATGTTGTTATGCCCGGTGGCATGGGAGGGAGCGAACTTGCGGATGCTGCCCGCGCTTTGAAGCCTGATTTGAAAGTCCTCTTCACATCTGGCTATAC
>JAPKCP010000408.1 GCA_028822885.1 Yoonia sp.
CCTGCGTACATCGTGGCTTTAACACCACGTGTGTAAGGGGATTCACCCGGAATACCGCCCATGTGAGGCAAGTCAGCCGTGTCTTCGGCAGTATAAAGCGGTTGAACTGGAATACCTTCCAGCGTGTTCCAAGTCAGGTTTTCAAGCGGCTTGCCACGTAGTTCTTTGGCAGCAATTTCTGACCATTTGTCTTTCGGGGTCATGGGCGATGTCATGTCAAGCTCCGGTGTTGGATGCATAAGTCGGATGTGGGGTTAGCAATCCAAGAAAATGCACCTATATCTTTCAGTATGAAGAGAATTTTGATAACGGCGGCCATTGCCGCACTGCCCTTTTCCGCACTCGCGGATACTTTTGATGCTTGGTCGGCTGACCCCACAAAGGTGTTCACCTCTGCAGAAGTTGATTTAGACGAGCTGCACTGGCAACTGCGGGCAGTCGTAGTTTTTGGAGAAGGGGACAACGATCCGCTGTTCTTGGAACAAATGGAATTGATCACGTCTCGGATCGACGAATTGGTTGAACGCGATGTGATTGTCATCGCGGACACTGACTCAAATACGCTGAGCGAATTGCGTAAGAGACTGCGGCCAAGGTCATTTATGCTCGCACTAATCGGCAAAGACGGTGGTGTAGCCTTGCGCAAACCAGCACCTTGGGACGTGCGCGAACTATCGCGGTCTATCGACAAGATGCCACTGCGCCAGCAAGAAATCGAAAACCGGCGCACGGGCGAATAGCCCGCGCTTATTGCTGAAAGCGCGATCACTCGAACTCCATAATCACATCGTCAACTGCGAGGCTATCGCCAGCCTTCGCGTTGATTTTGGAAACGACGCCTTTCCGTTCGGCCTTGAGGATGTTTTCCATCTTCATAGCTTCGACAGTGCACAGCGTTTGACCATCTTGAATTTCATCGCCAACAGCCACATTCACAGATACAATGAGCCCCGGCATTGGGCAAAGTAGTAGTTTTGACGTATCAGCTGCGACCTTTTCAGGCATCAATGCTGCAAGTTCAGCCTGACGTTGCGTGTAGATGTGGACTGGGAAATCGGCACCGCGATACCTGACACGGAAACCACCAGGCAGCTCTGCGATTTTCAGGACAAGAAGCTTGCCATCAACCATCAGCTTGGCAAGCGGCTGGCCCGGTGTCCAATTGCTTTCAACGCGGAAGACATCGTCACCGATCTCAACGGATGCGCCGTCTTTGTCAGCTGCGATGGACAAATCGATTGACTGCCCCTGCAACTGCGCAACCCAATCACTGCCAACTTTGCGTTCGTGGTTATCCATTCGGCCAGAAATACGTGAACGGCGGATTTCTGCAACACGGTGCATCGCCGCAGCGGCAGCAGCAATTCGGGTGATGTCTTCGTCCGGCAATGTCACGCCGTCAAAACCATCGGGATATTCTTCCTCAATAAACGCTGTGGTCATATTGCCAGACGTGAATTTTGGATGATCATAAACGGCCGCAAGGAACGGGAGGTTATGACCGATGCCTTCGACCTCAAACGCATCCAGTGCGAGGCGCATTTCTTCAATGGCGGCCCCACGTGTTGGCGCCCAAGTGCATAGTTTTGCGATCATCGGATCGTAATACATGCTGATTTCGCCGCCCTCATAGACGCCAGTGTCGTTGCGGACGGCACGTGTCTTCGTGGCCTCTTCCGCAGGTGGCCGATACCGGGTCAAGCGACCAATAGATGGGAGGAAACCACGGTAGGGGTCTTCGGCATACAGACGGCTTTCCATTGCCCACCCGTTAATTTTCAAGTCTTCTTGCTTGAACGGCAGCGTTTCACCGTACGCCACACGGATCATCTGTTCGACCAGATCAATGCCAGTGATCAGTTCTGTCACGGGATGTTCGACTTGAAGCCGTGTGTTCATCTCAAGAAAGTAAAAATTGCGGTCGCCATCAACGATGAATTCGACGGTGCCAGCAGATGCGTAATCTACAGCTTGGGCCAGTGCCACCGATTGCGCACCCATTGCTGCGCGGGTTTCTTCGTCAAGAAACGGGCTTGGCGCCTCTTCGATCACCTTCTGCTGACGGCGTTGGATCGAACATTCGCGTTCGTGCAGGTAAACACCGTTGCCATGTGTGTCGCAAAGCACCTGAATTTCGATATG
>JAPKCP010000120.1 GCA_028822885.1 Yoonia sp.
AGACCAGCGCGCGGTAGACCTCTTCAATATTCTCAGTCAGTCCCCAGCCAAGCGCGCCACCACCAAACTTATCAAGGGCTTTTGCCAACTTATTGCCACCGCGCCCAGAGCCAACGCCAATCTGGTAAATCACGTGTTGTTTGCGTCCATCTGCGGCCGTCAATCGTACCGCTTGCGCCATGCGCACAACATTCGTGGGATGCGGCGCATCATGCCGGTTCCAAGTACCATCGCAAAATATCGCAATTCGCTTCATCTTGGCATCCTCCTTTACGGACATCTTCTGCGAATGACCTTGGGTCAGCAAGTCAGCTTTTTCTGACCTAAGATTGAACTATTTAACGCCGCGTGCGTAGTATTGGGCATGATATATGCAATCTTGACCGCCATTTTCGCCGCGAGCTTCATCATCTCGCCTGCTTTCACGTCTTTCTCTGGATTTGAGGCCAGCCAGCTTCCTTTTCCGCAAGTTGACCCACCAATCCAACCCGCAGGGTATGCGTTCAGCATCTGGGGTTTAATTTATGGTTGGTTGATTGTGTCAGCGGTGTATGGCCTGTGGAAACGCGGCGATGATCCTGCTTGGAACCGCGCACGCCCATTTTTAATCGCAAGCTTTGTAATCGGCACGCCGTGGCTTTATGTGGCGACGCAAAACCCGATTTTAGCAACAATCATGATTATCGCGATGGCTGCGACTGCAATCACTGCCTTACTGCGCGCACCAAAATTTGATCGCTGGTGGTTTCAGGCCCCTGTAGGCATTTACGCAGGTTGGTTGACCGCAGCATCGTTTGTATCACTGGGCAGCACGATGGCTGGGTATGGCATCATCTTTGGCAGCCTAGGCTGGGCCTATGTTGGGATCATCGGTGCGCTAGTGGTGTCGTTAGCTGTCTACAGCCAGCGCCGCGCACCGGGGTATCTGCTGACCATCATCTGGGCGCTGGTCGGGATTATTGTGGCCAATCAGGACGGCGAGGCCAGCGTCGTGTGGCTGGCGCAAGGCGGGATCGCCGCCTTGCTGATCGTTATGTTTTGGACTTACCGGCGCGCTCGGTTGTCCCGGCCTTACTAAGGTGCTTGGACAATCGCGACGGCTGTGAGGACTTCTTGTCTTTGTACGGGTTCTTGTCGCCTTGGTCGCGCAGATACAGCCGGATAGGCGTACCGGGCATATCAAAGTCATTGCGCAAGCCGTTGACGAGATAGCGTTTATAGCTTTCTGGAACAAGATCAGGGAACGACGACATCACAACAAAGGCCGGTGGCCGTGTCTTAACTTGGGTTGCATAACGCATCTTGATGCGACGCCCACCGGGTGCGGGTGGCGGGTGCTGCTCAAGCATACCTGTCAGCCAGCGGTTCAATTGAGCAGTCGTGGCGCGCGTGTTCCAAACCTGATGCGCACGCATGATCGCTTCTTGTAAACGCTCAAGGCCCTTGCCTGTCTTAGCTGAGACAGTCACCAAAGGCGCGCCCTTCAGCTGTGGTAGCAAACGCGCAAATTCCTCGATCAGTTCCTTGAGCTTATCTTGCTTGTTTTCTTCGACGTCCCATTTGTTGACCGCAATCACAACAGCCCGACCTTCGCGTTCGGCCAGATCGGCAATCCGCAAATCTTGCTGCTCAAATGGAATCTCTGCATCAAGCAGAACCACAACGACCTCGGCAAATTTCACGGCACGCAGGCCATCCGACACAGACAGCTTTTCAAGCTTCTCCTGCACCTTTGCCTTTTTGCGCATCCCAGCGGTGTCAAAAATCCGCATCGGCACGCCGCCCCAGTCGTTACGCACAGAGATTGCATCACGTGTGATCCCGGCCTCTGGCCCAGTCAACAGACGCTCCTCGCCAAGAATCTGGTTGATCAGCGTGGATTTACCAGCGTTTGGACGGCCAACAACGGCGATTTGCAGTGGCTTTTCGCGGGTTGGGATACGGGGTGCATCATCGTCGTCGTCATCACTGACATCGACATCAACATCAGGCGCATCTGACGCCGCGCGTTCCGCAAAACCGTCAGAAATTGGACGCAGCACGTCCATCAACTCGCCCATACCTTCGCCGTGTTCGGCGGAAATACGGATCGGCTCACCCAGACCCAACGCATAGGCCTCAAGGATCGTAGCGTCAGCAGCTCTGCCTTCGCCTTTGTTTGCACACAGAATCACGTTTGCATTTTTTTTACGCAGAATATCCGCAAAAACCTGATCGGCAGGGAGCACACCAGCACGGGCGTCGATCATGAAAAGACACACATCGGCCATTTCAACGGCACGTTCTGTCAGGCGGCGCATACGACCTTGAAGGCTATCGTCCGTCGCATCTTCGAGACCAGCAGAGTCAATTACCGTGAATTTAAGGTCGGCAATCCTGCCAGCACCCTCACGCAAATCACGCGTTACCCCCGGCTGGTCATCGACCAAAGCCAGCTTTTTCCCAACCAAACGGTTGAAAAGGGTCGATTTCCCAACATTGGGACGGCCCACGATCGCGAGGGTAAAACTCATGTCATCTTCTCCTGCACCGTTGCGTATAAGACCATTCTCAGGTTTCAGGCAGCACCGTTGCGTAACAATTCTAGGTCATGGGCGTTTCCCAAAAATCTGACGATCAGATCTTCCGCGAAACGCTTTAGCCGGAGCGGCAACAGATGTCGCTTACCGGAAAGCGTGCAATTGCCCTGTTTTAGAGACAACGTAAAGGGTCTGTCCCGCAACAACTGGGTTTGTGGCCGCGCCACCCTCAATTGGGATAGAGCCAACCAACGCGCCAGAGACCGGATCAAACTGTCGGATCAACCCGTCAGATGAGGCCACGATGAGGCGACCACCAGCCAGAACGGGACCGTAATGGGCAACAACTTCATTTGATCCACCGAAAAAGCCAGCCTCAAGCAAGCCCGGCAGTTGGACCTTCCAGACGGGCGTGCCGTCGCTATCGTTGAGGCGCACCAGTTCATTCAAGTCGTTCAACGCAAACACAGCGTTACCAACAGGCCAAACAGGGCTGATCGCCCCTTCTTGGGCCGTCCAGATACGATCCCCATTGGACACGTCAAGCTTCACGATTTGTCCAGCAAAGCTGCCAATATAAACGTCATTTCCACGAATCACAGGATCACCAGCGATATCACTGATTGTGGCCGCTGCACTGCCCGAACGTGCGCCACTGACTACCGTGGACCAGCGCTGCAAACCACCTTCTGGGAAGGTCGCGATGACTTCGCCTGATGGGAATGGGAAGATGGCGATGTTACTATCAGCTGCAACGCCAGCGCCCCCTGCAAAAACACCCAATGCGGGCGTTGCTGTCAACTGCCACCGGATACGACCACTATCAGCCTCTAAAGCCCAACCTGTGCCGTCACGGCCTACGATATAAGCCAAATCACCAAAGACAGTCGGGGCAGACACACCCGGTGCGTCAAGGTCCTGAGTCCAAATCTCTCCGCCGGATGCCGCATCAAGCATTACAACTTCGCCAAAGCCAGTTGTCACAAACACCCGACCACCAGCAACAGCCACGCCACCGCCTGACGCATCAAGTGCGCCATCGCTGCCAGGTGTAAGGTTCACAGACCAAAGCCTTGCACCGCTTAGCGATGTCGCTGTCACACTTGCGAGGGCATCAAGTGTGTAGATCACCCCATTTGACACAACTGGATCGGCTGTGATCCGTGCCCGCAAACTATCACCCTCACCGATAGAGGTCGCAAACAACTGTTGCGGGGTGCTCGACAAAGCTGGGTGGCTTATCTGATGGGATGCGTTCCCATTGCGATGGGTCCAAGAGGCGTTTGCCACCTGATCCGGCAACGCAATTGGTGCGGATTGATTGACGATGTTTTGCTGTGGGCGAATATCAAAGCGTTCACCCGGCAGGATGACGTCTGTTTCACCACAGCCTAACAAAAGCGCAAATGCACATACGGCACTTAAACGGAAATGACCTGTCACGACGATTGCCCCTTCGCGATCTTATTTTATTCAGCGGTGGCCGGTTCCAGCTCTGCGCCGAGTGCTACCATCAAGGTTTGCGCCCGATCACGCAAGCCCCGAGAAACGGCTGCGTCCTCAAGAATTGCCCGCAAACCCGCAACCGCTGCATCCGTGTCATCGGAAGCGACGTCCATAATTGCTATCTGTTCCATCGCAAGCAGGCGATACGGCAAACCCGGTGTCGCCAATGATTGCAGCAGCTCGCGACGCTCAGCAGAATCAATACCTTCAACGTCAATCATCGCAGACTTGAAAACGGCGACATCGCGGTAAGCCTGCGGAATGACATCATTCGTCGCCAAACCGTCGAGCGTCGCTTTTGCCCCTGCCAAGTCGCCAGCGTTTTGCTGTGCAGCAGCGGTCAAAAGACCTGACACAGCAGCAGCCGGACCATCGCTTGTGACCTCTGCAAGTGCGACTGCACGTGCTGCAATATCATCTTGCTCTAGCGCATCCAGCAACGCATCGCCCGCCGCCTGTGATGCTGCCCGATCCTGCGCTTTGGTCCATTCGGAATAAGCCGCGCCGCCAACCAGAACAAAGATCAACGTGATCGCGATCCAGCCGTATTTCTTTACATATCCAAAGAGCTGGTCCTTGCGGACTTCTTCGGACACTTCGGTGATAAAACTATCTGTATCGCTCACTTGAACTCCCTCATCACGCTGTCAATTAGCGCGGCGTGATCTGCCTTGTCGGGCGTACATATCGCGAAGGCTGTCCAATTGCCAAGGCCCGTCCGTGCTGTCAGCGGTTTTGTGTTCCATAGGGCCTATGCGGCAGTGCAGAAAACCAGCTTGCAGCAACACCCAAAAGGGCATAAACTAAACTAAGTAGTTTAGCGGCCTTTTTTTAGATCTAGACCGTCCCCAATTGCGTAATAGTAATTAATACCGTGGTTATATTTTAACGCTGCGGAACAGAACGAAGGTCAAGACATGAAAATTATTCCATTCATCACCGCAATATTGGTGGCGGGCCTTCTTGTGCTGTTTGTCCTTGAAAGAGATCGTGTGCTGGGCTTTGCGCGATCATCATCCCCTGCTGCAACACCCGAGACAACTTCTGAAACGGTCGACATTGTAACAGATGAGCCTGCCGCGGACAGCCGTGGCGACGCAATACGCGTTGTCGCAATCAGCTCAACCGCCCAGAATATCGACAGCGCAGTGATTTTGCGTGGCCGAACAGAGGCCGCCCGGCAAGTGAATGCCGCAGCTGAAACCTCAGGACTGGTGATTTCTGAACCGATCCAGAATGGCGCCGCTGTGACCAAGGGCGATATCCTTTGCGAACTCGCCCCCGGTACGCGCAGCGCCAATCTCGCAGAAGCCCGTGCGCGCTTGGCCGAAGCCCGTGGCCGCGTGCCAGAGGCCCAAGCCGCCGTCGCAGAAGCAAATGCGCGGCTTCGCGAAACCAACATCAACGTCGAAAATGCCCGGCGTCTGAACGAACGCGGAATCAGTTCTGAAACGCAACTGATCAGCGCTGAGGCAGTTTCAGAGGCCGCGACAGCAGGTCTGCAACGCGCCCAATCAGGTATCGCATCTGCTCAAGCGGGCATTGAAGCAGCCCAAGCCACCGTTGCTGGCGCTGAGGTCGAGATTGACCGTTTGAAAATTCTGGCCCCGTTCAGCGGCTTACTGGAAACAGATACCGCAGAACTTGGTACACTCATGCAACCCGGTGCTGCCTGTGCAACTATTGTGCAGCTTGATCCAATCAAGCTGGTTGGATTTGTGCCTGAAATCGACGTCACAAAAGTCACCATCGGCGCACGCGCAGGTGGACGCATTGCAACTGGTGCTGATGTAACTGGTCTTGTCACCTTCCTATCCCGCTCTGCCGATGAAACAACGCGCACCTTCCGCGTCGAGGTTGAGGTACCAAATACTGACCTAGCCATTCGGGCCGGTCAAACGGTTGAGATCGTCGTCGCCTCTGACGGTCGCCAAGCCCATCTTGTCCCACAATCATCCCTGACGTTAAACAATGAGGGTGCGCTTGGCGTGCGCACGATTGCAGAAGATAGCACTGCCGTCTTTATGCCTGTCACATTGCTGCGCGACACAGTCGATGGGGTTTGGGTGGCCGATCTGCCTGACCAAGTGAATATTATTACGGTGGGCCAAGAATTTGTTATCGACGGTGTCCCCGTCGACCCTACCTATGCGGAGGTTGAAGGATGAACGGATTAGTCGATTGGGCTGCATCACGCGCCCGCATGGTTCTTGCCTTCATCGCCCTCTCGATTCTCGCAGGGGGATTTGCCTATGTCAGCCTACCAAAAGAGGGTGAACCTGACATTGAGATCCCTGCGATCTTTGTCTCTGTTCCTTTCCCCGGCATTTCAGCAGCCGATTCTGAAACGCTGTTGGTTAAACCAATGGAGAATGAGCTCTCAGATTTGGATGGGCTGAAAACGCTGTCCGGCACGGCCTCAGAGGGCTACGCGGGCGTCGCGCTCGAGTTTGAATTCGGCTGGGATAAGACCAAGGTTTTGGCAGATATCCGGGATGCGATGAACAAAGCGGAAAGCGTCTTTCCAACTGGTGCTGATAACTATTCCATCAATGAAATCAACTTTTCTGAATTTCCGATTGTGATCGTAAACCTCACAGGCGAAGTCCCCGAACGGACTTTGGTGAAAGTCGCTAAAGACCTGCAAGATCGCCTCGAAAGCATGGATGCCGTACTCGAGGCAGGCCTTGCCGGGCAACGTGATGAGATGCTTGAGGTCGTGATCGATCCACTGCGGCTTGAGGCGTATAACGTGACGGCTGGTGAACTCATCAGCGTGGTTTCGAATAACAACCTGTTGATCGCAGCAGGCGAAGTGGAAACTGCGCAAGGTAGTTTCGCGGTCAAAATCCCATCGTCCTTTGACGAACCGCAAGACGTCTATAACCTGCCGGTCAAGACGAATGGCGACCGGGTTGTCACACTTGGTGATCTGGCCCTGATCCGCCTCACTTTCGAGGATCGCGTCGGGACAGCCCGTTTCAATGGTGTAAACACCGTGGCGCTACAGGTCGTGAAACGCAAAGGGTACAACCTTATCGATACCGCGGCCGAAGTTGCACGCGTCGTCGAAGAAGAACGCGCAAGTTGGACGCCAGAGCTACAAGCCGCCATCGACGTCGGCACTTCCAACGACCAGTCACGCGCAGTTGCATCAATGGTCAGTCAGCTTGAAGGGTCCGTTCTAACAGCCATCGCGCTGGTAATGATCGTTGTGCTTGCAGCCCTTGGCACGCGTCCAGCGATGCTGGTCGGGTTCGCGATCCCAACGTCATTCCTGCTGTGTTTTGCACTGCTCGCAGTGATGGACATTACAATCTCAAACATCGTGATGTTTGGTCTGATCCTTGCTGTTGGGATGCTTGTCGATGGGGCCATTGTCGTTGTCGAATACGCCGATAAACGCATGCAGGACGGTGCCGGCCCTATGGACGCCTACACCGAAGCCGCAAAACGTATGTTCTGGCCGATCGTATCGTCCACCGCGACCACGCTTTGCGCGTTTTTACCGATGCTTTTCTGGCCGGGTGTCCCGGGCCAGTTTATGGGCATGTTGCCTGTTACACTGATATTTGTTTTGTGCGCTTCACTTGTTGTGGCATTGATCTACCTCCCCGTCATGGGCGGCGTCACAGGTAGGATGAGCCGGACTTTCGGCTTTGTCTCCGATTGGATGCGGGCCCATTTATGGTGGGTCGTGCGGGCGGCACTTGTGCCTGTTTCGATGATGATCATTTTCACTGGGGCCATGCTGACGTTGAACCCAGCTTACCTAAGCGGTGACGCTGAGCAAACATCAGGCTTCATGGCCTCTCTTCCTGGAATGTTGCTGTTTATGATCGGTGCATTCTGTACATCCATCACGCTTGGCTCTGCCACGATCACGCGCAAACAACGCACCATCAAGTCAGGCTACCGACGGACGCTTTTCGGGCGGTTCATCCACTTTATTGTGGGCAACCCGATTATGCCGCTGGTATCTATCGGCGCGGTTGGTTTTTTCGTCATGTCGACGTTCACTTACTTTGGTGCAAACAATAATGGCGTTGAGTTCTTTGTGGAATCTGAGCCAGAGCAGGCGATTGTGTATGTCAGGGCACGCGGCAACTTGTCGTTGGAAGAAAAAGACCACCTCGTCCAGCAAGCCGAAGTTGTCGTGTTGGCCCACCCTGGAGTCCTAAACGCATTCTCGTTTGCCGGCGAAGGCGGTTTAGACGCCAACACAGGTGGATCACAGGCACCGCGTGACACCATTGGGCAAATTCAGCTTGAGACGATTCCATGGGAAGAACGCACCGACAGACCCGACCTTGACGGCGATCTCGTGCTTGCAGAACTTCAGGATGGGTTAGACCTAATTCCCGGTATTCAAACAGAAATTCTAGCCCAAGCCCGAGGTCCTGCCGCTGGCAAACCTGTGCATCTGCGCATCAAGGGTGAAAACTTCGACGACCTTAAGGCCGCGACCGCAACTGTTCGTGCTTATTTCGATGCAACGCCGGGACTGATCCAAACTGAGGACACGCTCCCCCTTCCCGGTATTGACTGGCAGATCAACGTGGACGTGGAAACGGCTGGCCGCTACGGCGCTGACGTTGCCTCTGTTGGGGCAATGGTTCAGATGATCACACGCGGTATTATGCTGAATACAATGCGCGTTGACACCTCAGACGAAGAGATCGAGATTCGCGTCCGACTGCCCGAAAGCGACCGGGTGTTGTCAACGTTGGACAGCCTGCGTGTGCGGACAACTGCGGGCCTTGTGCCACTGTCGAACTTCATCACCCGGACGCCAGTCGCGAAGCTGGCACAAATCGACCGTGTTGATCAAAAGCGGTATTTCGATGTCAAAGCCGGCGTCGAAAACGGGCTAACCCAGATGACGGACACAGAAACTGGCATGCTCCTTGCGGTTCTGGAAGAAACTGAAACCGCAACAGACGGCACAGTTCAGATCAACGCGTCGAGCTACACCATTCTTTCGGTTGCAGATGGCGTGTCGCGTCAGGATGTTCTTGGCTATAGCGGTGCCGATACAGCGACCGCGACACCGATCAATGCCAACGAGCGGATTGCAGGGCTGACTGAATGGCTTGAAACCAATCCCCTGCCCGCCTCTGTGGAATGGGAATGGACTGGCGACCAAGAAGACCAAGCCGAATCAGGTGCCTTCTTGCAGAACGCGTTTATGGGCGCACTTGGCCTGATGTTCATCATTCTGCTGGCACAGTTCAACTCGATCTATAATTCCGTCCTCGTGCTACTGGCGGTGGTCATGTCAACGGCGGGTACGCTGATCGGGATGTTGGTCATGGATCAAGCGTTCTCGATTATTATGACTGGAACAGGGATCGTCGCCTTGGCAGGAATCGTGGTGAACAACAACATTATCCTGATCGATACCTATCAAGAATATAGCCAATACATGCCTCGCACAGAAGCAATCACGCGCACTGCAGAAGACCGCATTCGCCCTGTGCTTTTGACCACCATCACAACGATGGCAGGTCTTGCGCCGATGATGTTTGGTCTCTCGCTCGACTTTATGAACGGCGGGTATTCGTTGGACAGCCCGACGGCGTTGTGGTGGAAGCAACTTGCGACGGCCGTGGTCTTTGGCCTTGGGATCGCAACCATGCTGACACTGGTCTTTA
>JAPKCP010000409.1 GCA_028822885.1 Yoonia sp.
CGAATGTTTAACGGCTGCGGCGTTATCAAATCGTACAATTCAGGCTCTAAATTGTACATTTACGGGCCAACCATCCTAAAACTGCCGTTTCAAGAAAGACAAATTGTACAATGCACCACCCTCTTTTGTACATTACGCCGCCAAACCCACAGCGCACGGTCGGTTAACCGACCAAACTCTTTCACAAATATTTTACAAAAAAACGCTTTGTGATTTTGTAAACCTGTGCGACAATTTAATTGATTTAAACAAATGTAAAGGAGGTGATCTAGTGTCTCAGAAGATATTGGAGAGTGGTGTCGGAACAGCTTGGGAGGTCGCCCGTTAAGGCAACCCATGACGGTGTAAGCCGTCCAAGTGGATCGATCTGGTCTAACCGAGATCCCTCCTGAAATTTTCGAAAGGGCCGCCTGATTTAGGGCGGCCCTTTTTCGTTCCAGCAATACCCTGTATAGGGATGATATGGTTCGGATTAATGACGATATAACCCTGCAAGATTGGGAGCTTAGCGAAAGCTTTATGCGCGCTTCTGGCCCCGGTGGTCAGAACGTCAATAAGGTATCCAGCGCAGTCGAATTGCGGTTCGAAGTTGAACGCAGTCCGTCCCTGACAGCCCCTGTAAAAATTCGCCTTAAACGACTGGCTGGCCGTCGTTGGACGCAGGATGGCGCACTGGTCCTGCAATGCGATGAAACCCGTAGCCAAGCCCGCAATCGTGAGATCGTGCGTCAACGCCTGAAAGACCTTATTTGTAAGGCGCTGGTGGCCCCAAAACGTCGGATCGCGACCCGTCCAACTTTTGGGTCAATGAAGCGTCGGCTGAAGGCGAAAAAAGTCCGTGGCGAGGTGAAAACCAATCGCGGGCGCGTCGATCCCGATAGCTAAATCTTTAGCGTCGCTTTCTGGCATATTTAGTCATCGAATTGGGTTAGGGTGAGGTGAAATTCATCTAACACTTGGACCCACATGCGCCCCACCGACCGGACCGGCCTTGCTATCGTTTTGAGCCTTGTTGCTTTGACGTTATTTGATTCAATGGGGCTGATTATCAAACACCTCTCAACCAGCTATTCCGCAGCCGAACTTTCGGCGTGGCGTAATCTGTTTGGGCTGATCCCATCGGTGATTGCTTTGTGGTCCTCACGTGCATGGTGCACAGGTGGGAAACGTCTAAAAATCCGCCAATGGAAGCTGGCCTTGTTCCGTGGTGCGATCGTTACCTTTGCCCAACTCTGTTTCTATATGTCATTGGGATTAATGGCTTTTGCCACAGCGTCCACCATCACTTACGCCAGCGCATTGTTCACAACAGCCCTCGCAATTCCGATCCTTGGCGAACGGGTCGGTTGGGTCCGCTGGATTGCGGTTTTGGTGGGCTTTGTTGGTGTTATTATGGTCGTCCAACCGGGCGGCGACGGCTTCACGCTTTATGCGCTTTTACCATTGGCTGCTGCGGCATTTTACGCGCTGGTCGGCGTTACGGCACGCCTGTTTGACGACGACGTTCCTAGCCCGTTGGTCAATCTATATTCGTCGGTCACAGCCGTCATAGGGGCAGGTTTGATTGCCTACTTCTGGGGCGGTTATCAACCCATCGCATCAGCCACCGATCTGGGCTGGATTATTGCAATGGGTGGCTTTGGTGGTACTGCGGTTTTGTTCTTGATCGTCAGCTACCGAATGACCGAACAAAGCAATTTGGCACCGTTCAGTTACTTCGGCATACCACTCGCATTTTTCATGGGTTGGATGTTCTTTAACGAAGCCCCGTGGAGCACACTTTTCCCCGGCGCGATATTGATCGCAGCGGGTGGATTGTTGATTGTTTGGCGTGAACGGACCCGGTCTAAACAGGTCTAAACAAACACTTCCTGTTCAGTCTGTTCGCCTACCCCAAACACACGTTTGTATCGTATGATTTCGGCTTCGGGCCCCATCGCTTTGCGCGGGTTATCGGACAGTTTGACAGTAGGCTTCCCATTTGCCTCAACCGCCTTACAAACCAGTGAAAACGGGGCAAGTGCGTCGTCTGGAACCAAGTCGCGGAAGTCGTTGGTCAGCAGTGTGCCCCACCCGAATGATATCTTTGTTTTGCCGTTAAACTGAGCATGTAATTCTTTGACCTTGGCCACGTC
>JAPKCP010000121.1 GCA_028822885.1 Yoonia sp.
TGAGCGTCATGATGAATGCCTCCTATGGATTTAGCTGCCCAATAATATTACGGGCTGATCACTGGCGTCATTACTCCATCGCCGGTCCGAGAGTTAAAGATAGCGCAAGCCTCACCGATTGCCAAAGTGTGTGAAACACCTCCGCATTTTAGTGTTGAGGGTGATGTGGCTTCATTGCTCGGATACCAGCACAGAGGAGCCAGGTGCATGCCAGGAATAAACGCGTAGGCGGCAAGCTGGTCGCGTTTAGCTGTGCGTTGCTGCAATGGCCATGAAGACGCTCTGGTTAACCCTAAACAATTTAGCTAGCGATACAGCCAGAATCCAAGGAATGGCTGCGCACATACCTAAATCCAGACGGGCAAGCTTGTTTTGCCCAATTTGGATGGCATGGATTTTGTGCCCATGCAGATTGAAGACCCTAAGCCGCTTGAGGTAGTGCCAGCACCACCTATCAATTTGACCAACGTTGAGCTGCTCAAAGGCGGAGTGACGATCCGCTTGGCAGCCAATACCCTTGGGCTGCTCAGACCTGCCGTTCGCTGCGAATGTCATGAAATCCTTCACCTAACCGGACCTTGGTCGCTCTAGCCCGCATGAACGAAGCGTTGGCTAAAATGCAGAGTGGCTTTTGATCCTTTCCTTGCAAATTAACACTGTCGGTCGCGCCAAACATCTCCATCTATCGTACTCCTGCGCACCTCGCGCGCAATAGACCAGCAGGCACTTGCAATAGCTTCAACCAACCCGACCAGATCAAGTTCTTGCACGCGTCCGTGCAAGAACGGTGTTCAGCGTTTGGTGCAATTGATGTTTCACGATGCCAAATGCTCGAACAGGCGGGCGACAGCTTCAGCACCTGGATCGATGTGACCCTCCAGCTGTTCGGCGTTGATATACGTTGCGCGTCCCGCCTTTGCGGTCGTCAACGTTGCTGTGTAGTCCGCGCCTTTGCGCGCAGCATTCGATGCAGACGTGAGGCCCGCATCCAGTGCGTCAAGCGCAGGGGCCAGTGCATCCACCATCGTGCGATCGCCGGGGTTCGCACCACCAACTTGGCGCATCCGTTCTAGTCCCGCTTGCAAGGCCGCGCGCATTGGCTGACCCGATGCCGAGGCATCCCCTGCCGCGGCAAAAAAGATTGCCAACAATACGCCGGAAGATCCGCCCATAGTCTGGCTGAGTTCCAACCCAATCGCACGATAAAGCTGGGTGTGATCTGCCAAGGGCAACGTATCCATAGCCTCGATCAGAGCATTGGCAGCCGTGGCAAGCGTCGATCCTGTGTCACCATCACCCGACTTAGCGTCAAGGACGTTCAGATCAGCTTCAGATGCGATCAAAATTTCGCAGCACGTTGTCAGGAAAGCTTTTGTTGCAGCATGTGGCGATGCGGGCGCACGGATCGGCGAAAGACCATCGGGCAATGGCAATACTTTCGTAGGTGTGCGTGGGTTACACCCAGGCCAGCCGACAACATCGACAGGCTGCAATAGCAATGCTTCATCGACCTTTGTTAGCTCAACCACGGAAATTGAAAACCCATGCATATCCAATGCGGTCATCATAGCATTTGGACCAACGACGTATTTGATTCTGTCTTTGATGTCAGATGACAAAAGGTCCTGCGTCAGGATCGACATCTCCAACACGGATGCCCCACCAAGGTTGTTGATTAGAACGGCATGCTGTGCATCCGCCATCGTCGGGGCAAGCTTGTCCACGACTTTTGTAACGGCATCTTTTGAACCGGATGATGCAACCTGTTCGACCCCTGCTTCGCCGTGAATGCCCAAACCCAGTTCGGCCATTCCCTCGGGGATGCGATTTTCCTTAGGCGATCCAGGCACAGTGCAGGTGTCCAATGACATGCCAATGCTGCGGCTATTATTGATCACGCGTTTCGCGGCCTCGGCACACTCCTCCAGTGAGGCCCCGTTCTCCGCCATCGCTCCCGCGATTTTGTGCACGAAGAGCGTACCTGCCAAACCGCGTGCTTGTGGCAGATCTGGAAGCGCGATGTCGTCGTCCAAAATCACCATCGATACCTTATGGCCGAACGCGCGCGCACGCTCTGCGGCGAGACCGAAGTTCAGCCGATCACCAGTGTAGTTTTTGACAATCAACAGACACCCTGCCGGTCCTGTGACGGCCAAAATACCGGCCAGAACAGCGTCTGCAGAAGGGGATGCGAAGACATCACCACACACCGCCGCCGTCAACATGCCGGCACCCACAAAACCCGCGTGTGCAGGTTCATGGCCAGAACCACCGCCCGATACTAATGCCACCTTGGATTTATCCCAATCGCTGCGCACCACGACGCGGATATGTGGATAGCCATCAAGGCGCGCAAGCTTGCCGCCTGATGCTGCGATCGTTCCGTTGATGGCGTCTGTCACCATGTCTTCTTTGTTGTTGATAAATTGTTTCATGGTTTTCCCTTACGCAACGCGCGCGCCATCGGCGCCGAAATAGAGTGCTTCATACGGACGAATTTTAACGATATCGCCCACTTTAAGATCAGTGTGCGCATCTGTGACTGTGATCAAATCGTGGGACTTGAACGACAGATGCAGACGCGTCTGATCGCCAAGATGTTCAACGCGGTGCACGGTGCTGTCTTCACCGTCCCCTTGCAAAATCTGTTCAGGGCGCAGGCCGATATGAGTGGCCGCTGCAGGTGCGCCGCCAAAGATATCGGCGGGCAGCACGTTGATGCGTGGCTGTCCAAGACGGCTGGCTGCGTAAACGCTGACAGGGTTTTCGTACAATTCACGCGGTGTGCCAAATTGCACCAGTTTACCGTTGTCCAAAACGCCAACATGGGTCGCCATTGTCATGGCTTCAATCTGATCATGAGTCACATACAGAAGCGTAGCGCCGGAATTTGCCTGAATGCCTTTGAGTTCGATCCGCAAGTCTGAACGAAGTTTGGCATCCAGCGAACTCAGCGGTTCATCCATCAGATAAACCGACGGTTGGCGCACCAGGGCACGACCAATGGACACACGCTGCATTTCGCCGCCAGACAAGGCTGTGGCTTTGTTGTCCAGCTTGTGGCTGATCTGCAGTACTTCAGCGACCTCTTTCACTTTTCGATCAATCTCTGGCTGAGGGGTGCGCAGGATCGGTGACTTGAGTGGGAATTCAAGGTTTTGACGCACAGTCAAATGTGGATAAAGCGAGTATTGCTGAAACACCATCGCCACATCACGTTGTGCAGGGGTCATCCCTGCCATGTCGCGCCCGCCAATTGTGATACCGCCCGTGTCGGGTTTATCAAGGCCTGACACCATGCGCAGTGTCGTTGTTTTACCCGCACCCGTAGGGCCAAGCAGAACGACAAACGAACCATCGGGGACGGTCATGGTCACATCGTCCAGTGCAACGTCGTCACCAAAGGATTTGGACACATTCGTAAGGGTTACTTCAGCCATGGGACAACACTCCTTGGTTGGCATGATTGCGCAGGGCGCGCCCCGTCGATGCATCGAAAATGGTTACGGTGCGCGCATCAAAACGCAGGCCTATTTGCTCACCGACGGCGACGTTTTTCAACGACGCTTCGCGTGCTTTGATCTGGCCGTTTGGTGTATCGAGCGTGATGATCTGCGTCGTGCCAAGGTATTCCGTGGCGACGACTTTGCCACGATAAGGCGCTGCATCATCAAGATGAACATGTTCTGGACGTACCCCGAAGGTAAGATTACCACTCGCACCATCCAGCAATTCCGGCATGTTAAAAACAGCATTATCAAGCTGAACCGATGCCTGCCCGCACGTAACTTTACCTTTGAATTCGAGGAAGTTCATACAGGGTGAACCAATAAACTGCGCCACAAATTTCGTTGCTGGCCAGTCATATATTTCTTGCGGTACGCCGAACTGTTCGACGGAGCCGTGGTTCATCACGACGATCTTGTCGCCCATCTGCATGGCCTCAAGCTGATCGTGGGTGACGTAGACTGTCGTTGCATTCATACGGTCGTGGAGGGCGCGCAGTTCTTCGGACATGTGTTCGCGAAATTCCGCATCAAGTGCACCCAGTGGTTCATCCATAAAGAAGGCCTTGGGGTCACGAACAATGGCACGGCCAAGTGCAACACGCTGACGATCTCCACCAGATAGGCCACCAACAGGTTTTTTCAGAATCTCGGTGATGCCGAGGATTTCTGCGATCTCACCTACTTTCTTGCGGACCTGCGCCTTTGGCATACCCTGGCAAAGCAATGGATAGCTGATATTTTTACCGACATTCATGTGTGGATACAGCGCGAACATCTGGAATACGAAAGCGATATCACGCTGGCTTGCTGGTTTTTGACTGACCTCTTCACCGTCGATATAGATCTCTCCTGATGTCGGCAGTTCTAACCCCGCCATCATCCGCAGTGTCGTCGTCTTGCCGCAGCCCGATGGGCCCAACAGCATGAAGAATTCGCCATCTTCAATCGTGAACGTCGAGGATTTTACCGCATTGAACGATCCGAAATCCTTGCGCACATTTTCAATTCTAATTTGTGCCATGGGTCACTCCGGAAAGTGGCTGACGATGATGAACATCACCGTGCCGACAAGGGTTACAATGAAGGAATAGCTGTAAAGACCTAGCAAGAAGGGTTGCATCAACATGAAGACCCCCAGTGCGATCAGAATGGTCGCCAACATTTCCCACGATCCACGGCGAAACCGCAAAAGGCCACTTATGAAGGTACTTAAAAAGGTGATCATTTGCGAACAGCTCCAAATGTGATCCCGCGCAAAAGGTGTTTGCGAAGCAGGATGGTGAAGACCATGACAGGCACGAGGAAAATCGTGGCCCCCGCCGCCACCGCAGGCCAATCTTTGCCGCTGGTGCCAATGATTGTCGGGATGAACGGTGGCGCTGTTTGCGCCGTGCCGGACGTAAGCAGAACCGCAAAGGCGTATTCGTTCCATGCGAAGATTAGGCAGAAGATCGCTGTGGATGCGATGCCTGTGGCCGCCTGTGGCAAGACCACTTTGTAGAACGCCTGGAACCGTGTGTAGCCGTCAATCAGTGCCGCCTCTTCGTACTCGATCGGGATCTCGTCTATAAAGCCTTTGAGTAGCCAGACCGAGAGCGACAAGTTCACCGCAGTATAGAGAAGGATCATTCCGAGGTGCGTGTCGTTGAGACCAAGATTTCGGAACATCAGGAAAATCGGGATTGCGACGGCGATGGGCGGCATCATCCGCGTGGACAGGATGAAGAACAACAGATCGTCCTTTAGCGGCACCTTAAAACGGCTGAACGCATAGGCTGCCGCTGTTCCCAAGATCATACAGAGTAATGTAGATCCGAACCCGATGATGACCGAATTCAAGAACCGCTCACCGTAGCGCGACGGGCCGGAAATGATCGTGCCGCGATTGCGTGTGATTTTATCGTACCATGTCACCGCGGGCCCTGCGGCCTCAAGCATGTCGTCTGTCGCACGCGTCCGTGCGGTAAACAGGTTCACATACCCTTCAAGGCTCGGCTCAAACATCACTACCGGTGGGTAGGAAATAGAATCTGCGGGGGATTTGAAACCAGTTGCAACAATCCAAAGAAGCGGGATCAAAGTGATGATCGCATAAAGGACAACGGCAATACCGGCGAACCATTTGGTGCCCTTTGTGGGCTCTGTAGCTGAAAAGCTCATCGTTCTTTTACCTTGTTCAGTGCTTTGACATAGATCGACGCGAGGCCGAACACGGTGACAAACAGTATGACAGCGTAGGCACTTGAATACCCCGTTCGCCATTTTTCAAACGCTTCCCGTTTAAGGTCGATGGACGTGAGGGTAGTCGTATTGCCCGGCCCCCCACCCGTCAGTTGAACGACAAGATCGAACATCTTGAAGTTCTCAATCCCGCGGAACAGTACAGCCAGCATCAGGAACGGCAGCGCCATAGGTATGGTGATGGTCCAGAACTGGCGCCATTTGCTTGCACGGTCACATTCGGCGGCCTCGTAAATACTATCGGGGATTGATCGTAGCCCCGCCAAACAGATCAGCATCACAAATGGTGTCCACATCCATGTGTCGGCAATCACAATGGCCCAGGGCGCGAGGTGCACGTCTCCAATCATTGAAAAGCTTGCCGGGTCAGCGCCCGTAAAGAACGCGACTACGTAGTTGAACAGGCCGATTTGCGGCTGATAAAGGAAAGTCCAGAAGTTACCGACAACCGCAGGCGACAACATCATCGGAAACACAATAATCGTCGTCCACATATCGTTACCTTTGAATTTCTTGTTGATCAGAAAGGCTAATGTGAAGCCGATCAATACTTGCAACGTGATTGTCCAGATCAAGAAATGTGCCGTCGCCTGCATGGTGTTCCACACATCAGGGTCGGTCAGAATGCGTTTATAATTGCGCAGGCCAACCCATTCGACATCATTGTTTGGTCGGTTGACGCGGAAGTTTGTGAAGCTAAGACGAATCGTCCACATCAGCGGGAAAATGTTCACGGCCAGCAGTAAGAAAACCGTTGGCGCGACAAAGATCCACGCGATGGTGCGATCCGAGAAGCCCTTTATGCGTCGGGCGACACCGTCCCGTGTTTTGGCGGCGACCCTATCGATGGGGGAGACTGTCATATCGGAATTCCTTCAGACGCAAATTCGGCCTGTGGCGTATAAATTGTAAGTTAAAAGCCCCTCCAACCGACGCGTTCACATCAATTGGAGGGAGAGTATCAGACGCCTACTCAGGGAAGGCATCCGACATGGAGGAGGTTAAAGCTTACCTTCGTCCTCAAAGACTTCGGTCCAATCGCGGACCAGACCGTCTAGCGCTTCTTGGGCAGTGCCTTCACCAGCGATGACGTAGTTGTGCATGCGTTCTTGCATCGCAATCAAAAGATCTGCGTAGGCAGGCTCTGCCCAGAAGTCTTTCACAATAGCCATGCTATCAAGGAACGTCTGCGCATAAGGCTGGCTGGTTGCGAAATCAGGCGCTTCGACGACCGCACGTAGCGCGGAAGCACCGCCCAGATCCCACCAACGCTGCTGAACCTCGGGCTGAGCAAACCACTGGATGTATTCCAATGCAGCGTCCTGCTTTTCAGAATAGGCAACAACCGAGATTCCCTGACCGCCAAGCTGTGCGAACTGGCCCGCTGGACCGGCTGGGTTCGGGAAGTATCCTGAGTTGCCGCCACCAACTGTTTCGTCAGCTTCGACACCAGGCCACACGAATGCAAAGTTCATCTGCATCGCAACCTGACCAGAACGGTAGGCGTCAATGTTTTCGCCCATATACCAGTTGGACGAACCCGGAGGTGTGCCAACTTCGTAAAGTTCCTTATAGAACTCAAGACCAGCAACTGCACCTTCGGAGTTCACAAAACCGTCCAAATCATAGGGCTGATCAGGGTTTTCGTACTCGAATCCAAAGTTATAAAGTGCGTTGGTGACACCCATTGTGATGCCCTCGGACCCACGCTCGGTGTAGATCGCAGCACCGTAAACAGTCGTGCCGTCGATGTCGCGGCCCTGGAAGAACTCAGCGATGTCTTTCAACTGACCAAGGGTTTCAGGTGCGGCCAACGCATATCCGTATGTGTCCATGAATTCAGTCTGAAGCTCTGGGCGCTCAAACCAATCTTTACGGTATGTCCAGCCAACAACGTCGGCATAGGCAGGCAGCGCGTAGTAGTTTGGAGTGTTCTTTGGCCATTCGGCATAGCCTGTTACTGTCGCTGGCAAGAAATCATCCATACTGATGTCATTCGCACTAAAGAAGTCGTTAAGCTTTACGTAATGGCCATTTTCAGCGCCGCCACCGATCCACTGGCTGTCGCCGATCATCAGGTCGCACAATTGCCCACCGGAGTTCAACTCGTTCAGCATACGATCCGCAAAACTGGTCCACGGAACGAACTCGAAGTTCATGGTGTGGCCGGACTGTTCTTCAAAATCCTTGCTCAATTCGATCAGTGAGTTTGCGGGATCCCAAGCGGCCCAGCACAGGGTCAAATCCGTTGCATGGCCATCAGCCAAAGCACCGGTGGCCGTTATTGCGCCAGCCGCAACGTGCATCATAAGTTTCATTTTCATGAATTTATCCTCCCAAGGATTTCCTCTAGGTCGACCTCCTCGTCGCACCTCTCATGACAACCTTCGTAATGAGGCACGTGCCTCAAAACAAGAAAAATATGAGACACGTGCCTCATGCTTTGATATCATGCCCTAATCTGGGGCGTTACAGCCTAACAGTTTCTGACAGGCAAAGTACTGACAACATGGAAAAAGGCCCAAAATGGCGCTACAAAAAATAATGCTCAGGCCAACAACAAAAGATCTTGCGAAAGCGGCCGGCGTCAGCCGGGCAACCGTTGATCGCGTCCTAAATGGCCGCGATGGCGTTAGGCAAAAGACCGTTGATCGCGTGCAAAAAGCAATCAGAGAACTGGGATTCGTTCGCAATTTGCAGGCAGCAAATCTCGCAAAATCTCAAAGCTACCATTTCGTCTTTGCCCTGCCCCGATCGGGGGATCAATTTTTAGAACGCATCGTGCAACACATAGATGAAGCTATGGAGATTTTCTCAACCGACCATGTCTCTTGCGATGTCAGACATATTGATGAAAATGACCCACACAGCATTTCGGATTTCTTGGATAGTCTGTCGCCGCACGAAGTGAATGGCGTAGCGATTATGTCCCCAGAAACGCCACAGGTGCGCGATGCGATTTCACGACTTCAAGATCGTGGCGTCGCAGCCCTGCCATTCGTTTCGAACCAGACGATGATGGATCCTGATTGGGTTGGTATCAACAACCGTGCGGCGGGAGCAACGGCAGCACTGCTGCTTGGACAATTCATTGGGCGACAAGAAGGGTCCGTCATGGTGATCGCAGAAAGCATGCAATCGCGTGACAGCCTCGAGCGAAGATTGGGCTTTGACGAAGAAATAAACACCGCATTTGAACAGCTGCGTGTACTTCCCTCACTTGAAACTTATGGTAATGACGCCCGTGCAGGCGAGATTATTGCTGCCAGCCTTGCGAGCAACTCTGACTTAGTCGGCATTTACGTAATGGCATCTGAAGCGCGCAAACCACTCACTATACTTCAGGATTTAGATATTAATCCATCGATTATCAAGATCGCGCATGAACTTACGCCTTATACGGAACAGGCTTTACGCGCTCACACGCTCGATGGCGTTATAGCCCAAGACGCTGGTCATCTTGTTCGGAGCGCAATTCGCAGGTTGAAGGGAAATGTTGATCAGCGACGGACAATCGGATCACAAGAGAATATCCGGATCTACATTCTACTCCGGACAAATATTTGAGGATCATTGAAGAGCTGAATCGTAAGGCCCAAACGTCAAAATACAAGCTTATACGAATTTGAGCAGAGTCTTTTCAAACAGAAAATGCCCCACTTGGAACTTTCTGGAAACAGGTGGCGATGCATCCAGTAACGAACAATTTATGTGATCATGTGGCCATTGTCCGCTTTGGCTGGCTGGCCCTCATGCCTTCGCGATTGCAGCGAATGTCCGGTTTCCCGAAGGTTTTTCGATGCGGGCCGCAGCGCGACGGTGCCTGCTTGGAAGTGGCAGCCCGCGTTGACAAACCTCGGAAGGACGAAGCCGCGGGGGTCTTGGTAA
>JAPKCP010000410.1 GCA_028822885.1 Yoonia sp.
AGAACGGAAACAGGTGATCTTCGCACAACCCGATCTGCGTTCGAGCCAACAAGGAATTCGCGCACGCGATCTGGTTTATGTGATGCCATGACAACAAGATCGCAGTCGATTTCTGCGATTGTTTTTAGCACCTGCTGGTGGATTTTACCAAACGCGAGGTGCTGTTTGACGTCAACGTCATCAGGAACTTCTGTTTTTACCAGCTTATCAAGGGCCACACTTGCCGCAGCGACAGCCTGTTTTTCAAAATCCGCTGGAAAGAACCCCTCAACCAAAGGTGTTCCCATATCAGGCACAACTGACATGATGTGCAGCTTGGATTTTGAGGCGCGCACCAGCTCGATTGCTTGTGGCAACGCTTTTTTCCAAGACTTCGGATAGTTTAAGTCGACAGTCAGTAGGACGCAATTAAACATGGTTTGCCCTTTCTATGCCGCAGCCGTTTTGCGAACAGCGCGTGTATTACGCCCGCGTTGAAGAAAGACGATCAGCCCCAGAAGCAACAAAGCCGGCAGGAACATGAGGTATTTTGTCGGCTGATCAAGTGGACGTAAAACGCGCAGAACCTCTTGATCCCAATCCAGACCCGCTTTTTCAGCAGGGCTGCCAAAGGTGACATCATCAATGATCAGTTTGTCGCCATCGTCGCGGAATATTAGACCGGCGTTTGCCAGCCGATCTTCGCCGGTTGCACCCTCTGTAATCCGCAGCAGCGCTACAAATTCGATTGGGTCACCAAGATCATTCAAGCCAGCGACACGGATGCGCAAGTCTTCACCGACAGGTGTGCCCATTGCGGCCCCTGCAATCGCGGCTGGATTTTCCTCGCTGTAGGGTGGGGATACCATGTCCATCCAAAAGCCCGGACGGAACAGTGTGAAGGCGATCAAAAGAAGCGCAAGCGTTTCATAGATGCGGTTCTTAGCGAGGAACCAACCTTGTGTCGCGGCTGCGAAAAGCAGCATCGCGATGGTTGCGACAATGAAGACGAATATACCCTGCGCCCACGTTACATCTATTAACAACAGCTCCGTATTGAAGATGAACAGGAACGGCAGTGCGGCAGTCCGCAAGCTATAGAAGAACGCGATAACACCGGTTTTGATCGGATCACCGCCCGATACAGCCGCCGCCGCAAAGCTGGCAAGCCCAACAGGCGGGGTCACATCGGCCATGATCCCAAAGTAGAACACGAACAAGTGGACCGCGATCAGCGGCACAATCAACCCGTTTTGCTGGCCAAGTGTCACGATAACTGGCGCAAGCAATGCTGACACAACGATGTAGTTCGCAGTGGTCGGCAGACCCATGCCAAGGATTAGGGACAAGATGGCCGTCAGGAACAGGATGGCGAGGATATTACCGCCAGACAGAACCTCGACCACATCCGCCAAAGCAGAGCCAACACCGGTTTGGCTAACAGCACCCACGATGACACCCGCAGTCGCCGTGGCGATACCGATACCGATCATGTTGCGCGCACCCGTTTCCAGACCGTCAATCAGGTCTGCAACGCCTCGGCGAATGGCAGCCCCAATACGGCTATCACCGCGCATCATTGCAGTGAGTGGGCGTTGGGTCAGTAAGATAAAGATCATGTATGAGGTTGCCCAGAAGGCAGACAAACCCGGTGACAAACGATCAACCATCAGCGCCCAGACCAGTACAACAACTGGCAGGATAAAGTGCAAACCGGACCGGATCGTTGGGCCGGGCAGGGGCAATGCGGTGACGGGTGCGTTTGGATCGTCCAGCTCAAGCGGCTTTTCTTTGGAAGAGATATACAGCAGACCAACATAAGCGGCTGAGATGAACGCGAAGATGATGTAACCCGCAGAGTTCGGGAATGCCGGGCGAATCCAGCCCATGCCGTAGTAAACAATGAACGACAGTGCGCAGATCGCGGCAATCGTAAACGCGATCCCGATGAGACGCTGGATAATTGGTTTTGGAGTGTAGGCGCGTGGTAAACCCTCCATCCCGGCTTTGAGTGCTTCGAGGTGAACAATGTAGACCAGTGCGATGTATGAAATCACAGCGGGCAAGAAGGCGTGCGTGACAACGTCAAAATATGGAATACCGACATATTCAACCATCAGGAACGCCGCAGCGCCCATGAC
>JAPKCP010000411.1 GCA_028822885.1 Yoonia sp.
ACAGACAGGTGTGGAAACAGCGCATAGGACTGAAACACCATCGACAAGTTACGATCAGACGCAGCACTGGTCGTCACATCTTTGCCGTCGATGAAGATTTTACCCTCATCCGGCAATTCCAAGCCCGCAAGCAAACGCAACGTCGTGGACTTACCACAGCCCGACGGGCCAAGCAGCGCTGTAAAACTACCCTCAGGAATATCGAGAGAAATTCCTTCGACCCCAAGCTGACCATTCCAGCGCTTAGCCACATCTTTTATCATCACAAAGGGGGGCGTCGTCATTTTGCATCTCCTTCGGCCATCACAAGCCTGTTTTCAAACTGGTCCAACAACTGGGTAAACGCAGGCCCCGGACGCTGGTCCATGATGATCGTGTCCATATCGGCAATGTTGTCACCCAAGGCCGGGGCTTGGCGCCCAAACTTAGATTGATCGATAACTAAGAGCGATTTCTGCGCATTCGCGCGGATCGCCTGCCGTGCGCGGACCTCGGTTGAGTGGAAATCCAAAAGGCCGCCGTCCAACGCAACGCCCGCAGCACCAAAGACCGCAAATTCAGCCCGATATCGCCCAAAAAACTCCAGCACTTCATTGCCTAGAATATCGCGATCCGGTAATCGCAACTCTCCTGCGGGAATGATGATGCGATTTGAAAGCTCGTCGCTCAACGCCATTGCCGCATTCAGATTGTTGGTAATCACCGTCAAACCCTTACGGCGGCGCAAGGCCTGCGCAACGCTTAACGGGGTTGATCCAATGGAAATAAATATTGATGCGCCATCAGGAATCAAGCTTGCCGCAGCCTCACCGATAGCGCGTTTGCCCAAAAGATTAGTGCCTGCACGTTGATCAAACGGCGTGTTCAGAAACTCTTCGCTTAGCTCAATGCGACCATGCACACGGTGAAGCATGTCGCCCTCGCAGAGGGTGTCCACGTCACGACGGATCGTCTGCATCGTGACATCAAAGCGCTCAGCCAGAGACCCAACAGTCACAGCGCCTTGCTCTACAACAAGGGCCGTTATTGCCTCTCTCCGTCTGGCTTTCTTCGATGACATATTAACTCCAAGACTTTAGTCAACTTAAGGTTAGATTCAAAAAAGCAACAAAACAACATTTTAAAATTACATTTTATAAATTTTCGACCAAACCACTGTATAAATACGATAATTACTTACATTTCATTACAAAAATATGACAAAAAATTCTGATTTTGTTGTTTTTTCTTTCCCTCCAAGTATTTTCTTGTCAGATTAAAGTAACATCACAAGACAACTCATTTTCGCTGGGGCAACATGCAGACAACGCACTCAATCTTTAATCGTTATGAAGAAGTAAGTGGGCGATTGCCCAGCGTCGTGGAACGAGCCAAAACAATAGACATTACGTCGTTGCTGGATATCGCGGACGATGTTGATGCATTTGTTTTCGATGCTTTCGGTGTCTTGAATGTGGGTGAGACAATGATCCCCGGCGCCGACCTCCGCCTTGATCAGTTGCGTGAACGCGGCTGTGCGATTCGTATTTTGACCAACGCCGCGAGTTATGATCGCGCAGGCGCCATCGATAAATTTAAACGTCTGGGATTGACGGTTGCGGACGATGAAATTGTGACCAGCCGCGAAGCCACATTGCTGCATTTAACAGATGGCCATTGGGGCGTGATTGCTGCTTCGTCAGACACCCTAAGCGACCTTCCCGCATCTGCGAGCCGTCTTGAGGATGCAGCAGACATCTATGACGCAGTGGATCACTTTCTGTTTTTGTCGACTGCGGAATGGACGCCAAAACGTCAGAATCTGCTGATGGCCGCGATGCAGGACCGCCCTCGCCCCCTATTCATTGGTAATGCCGACCTTGCCGCACCGCGTGACGATGGTTTTTCAGTAGAACCGGGGCACTACGGCCACATCGTCGCAGACAGCTTTCCCGAACAAGTACGCTTCTTCGGAAAGCCCTTTCCCGAGGTTTACGATTTGATCGAAGCCTCGCTGCCAGATGTGCCGTTACAGCGGATTGCGATGTGTGGGGACACGTTGCACACAGATATTTTGGGCGCTGCCGCCCGTGGATGGCGCACAGTTCTCGTCACACAGGACGGCTTGTTCGCCGG
>JAPKCP010000412.1 GCA_028822885.1 Yoonia sp.
ACCACCGCGCCAACCCACTGGATTTGCAACCATTGGCTCTGGAACATCAACGTCAGTGCAAACAGCACCACAGCATTGCCCAGCACGTACCCAACCGACCCCAAACGAGCGACCGTCAGGTTGAGGTTATCCGTATAAAGCCGGATCAGACTATCAAACGAGTTGATCACAAAGATGATCCCCACGATGGTCATAAACCAGTTCGCAGCGCCCACTGTCGGGATGCCATTCAGATGATAGAAATACAGAACCGTGAACCAAATCGCGAGCGGTATAGACGGGAAGACAAGCAACGACGCCAATAACTGCCACGTTTTCAGCCCACCAACAAAACGGGCAGTGAACTGGCCAATCATAATCGACCACGCAAACCACCAGAACAAGTAGAACTCGTGATAGTCAGTGATTGGGATAATGAACTTATGGATGTTGGTGAAATAACCGCCAAGATTTGAAGCAGTGTCGCCAAATTCACCCAAGCTCATGCCCGCATTCAACCACATAAAGCCGATCAATCCGAAGAACAGCAGGCTAGAGGCAACCGACAGGACCTTTACGAACTTGATGTCCGTGGAGGAGAACGCAGCGAGCAAGATCACCAAGAAGCAGATCACATAGAACACCGGCAGGATCGTCTCACCGTCGCCGACTTCGGCAATATAATACGGCATGTAGATGAGGAACAACGCACCCGTGAAGGCGCAGGTCGTGATGATCACGATGTTATTGAGCAGCTTAACGGCCGGAATTTTGAAAAAACCCACACGCGGCTCAACGACGCAAAAGTAAAACGCGGTCAGGAAATAGAAGGACCAGATCAAAAAGCCCCAGAACCCAAACTCAAGCGCAAGCGGGTTGGTGAACCCATAAGCAGGCTCCGTGGCAGTATCAGCATAGAGCGGATAATCGAACGCCAGCGGGAACATGATCAACCCAACATCAAGGCCCGAGGTGAACAGAATCGCAATAAACGTGAACAACGGCACCGGCGTGACGCCAACAATCCGCATATTCCACCACTTGATGGTCACAAACACGACCAGCACAAGCGCCAGCACAATGCCAAATGAAATAATCGACGTGAGAATTCCCGCCATCCATCAATCTCCCCTATAAATTACCTGAAAACACACCATAAATTGGTCAGCCTGCGCCATTGCTACCCAATGCCTAACATGACAAGAAATCCAAACAACAGTTCTGATGTAAAACCTTTCAAGGATTCAGCCTTTTGCACCTACAGTTGGCATTATCATATTGACTACCGAAATGATTCCTCATACCTGACCAGAACAAATTTATGGTTGTGCAAAGCATAGCCCTTATCGCTGATACAGAGGTGACCCGCCATAGGGGCGTGTGACACCTGCTAAGACAAGGAATGATCATATGGCGCGCCGTTGCGAACTTACCGGAAAAGGCCCAATGTCTGGCAACAATGTCAGCCACGCTAAAAACCGCACCCGTCGTCGGTTTCTGCCAAACTTGCAGGACGTCACATTAATATCTGACGTGTTGGGCCGGTCCTTCAAATTCCGCATTTCCAATGCGGCGTTGCGCACAGTTGACCACCGTGGTGGATTTGATGCGTTCATGGCAAAAGCCAAAGACGTTGAATTGTCAGACGGTGCGCTAAAAGTCAAAAAAGAGATCGCTAAGGCCGTTGCTGCTGTTTAAGCGCTTCTGTTCGATTTAGTTGAAAAGCCCGGCTGCAGTATTGCACCTGGGCTTTTTCTATTGATGATACGAAAATGCAAAGTTTCACCATCCGACCGATCGTTCCCGGTGACATCCAAGACCTCGTCATAATGATCCATGAGCTGGCAGCGTTTCACGACGACGCAGGCGGTGCTTCGATCGAAAGCGTCACACGCGACACCATTGGACCATCCCCGTGGTGGCAAACTTACGTGGCCGAAGACGACACCAAGCTTGTCGGCTACATGGTCTTGTTGCCCCTGTCTAAAATCGCAGACGGTTGGCGCGGCATCGACCTCAACCACATGTACGTCCGCGAAACACACCGTGGCAAAGGAATAGGTCGCGCCTTGGTTGAGGCTGCGAAAACCTACGCCAAGTCGAACGCCTGCACGTATATGTTCATCGCCAC
>JAPKCP010000122.1 GCA_028822885.1 Yoonia sp.
GCCTTGCCCCATCAGACCTTCAACCGGCCCTAACTTCACGACAATCTCTTCGGGCTTGGGTCTCTTAATGGCCATCGTTGGTCCTCCGCTTGCATAACTATAGGGGCGGACCGCTTCAAAGCGGGAGGCTCAGGGTTGGGTGCACCACATTTTCCAACTTTGCTATGTATTTTAGTCTTAGAAACGCCAAACGCTGCTCAGCGTAAAGGTTTGGCGCGTTCAGCAGTCAATTGTCCTCCAATAAGATGACTTGCCTAAGGCGCTAAATGTTCTTAATTTGTTCCTATCTTGAATTTAGGGACTCACCATGACGGACTCATCAGAAACTTCCCCAAAAGTGCATTACATCTGCCAAACCTATGTTGAAAAAAAGGGTGGGCGCGGCGGGCAATCTGGCACGCAAATTGGTAAACAGTTCCAATACGCGACCGCTTCGCAAGCGGAAGACCGTGCAGAGCGTGAATCCCGCTTAGCGGATTGCGTTGGCGCTGACGCCTATATGATCGTCGAGGACCCAGAATCGGGTGAGGTAGGATTGCCCACGTTTATCGCAAGATTTGGTACGGTCCCAGACGCAGATGATTATTGAACACCGCAATCAATCAGGGCGGCGGAAAGGAATGTTTTGATCGGGTGAAAGTGTCAGTCCATTTACAACGCGTGCGACAAAACTGATAAGTTACATTAAGCTTACGAATGCAAAAGCTTACACGCCCATCGCTAAAGGAGAATGCGACATGCTGATCTATGGATTGACCACCTGTTCGGTTTGCCAAAGGGCACGCAAGACCTTGGAAGCCGCGGGTAAGGATGTCGACTTTCGCGATATTCGCGCAGACCCGCTCAGCGAGGTTGAGTTGGATGAACTGATTGCAGAATTTGGAGACCGTTTGGTGGATCGCACATCAAATGACTACCGCGGTCTCAACGATTGGCTTAAAAATTCAGAAGCTGAGGCGCAAATTTCTGCCAAGCCCAAAGTTATGGCACGCCCGGTCATACGGGATCAGGATAAGCTGTATCTTGGGTGGGACGATGCGGTTCAAAGTGCTTTAATTTTGGGTTGATTTACGTGCTTGCGGTCTCAGACCTGTCTGGATTGTTTCATTGTACACGGAGGACTGGTCGCTCGACTTGCCATACTTTAGTCATGCAATGTTTTTCTCCGATCTCGAATGGGACCCGAATAGCGCGAACACCTTTGGTGTAGATGATCGCGTTAGTCCGTATCAAAGGTAATTCGGCATCAGCCGCTAAGATGTAAATTATTGAGAGCTTTAGGTCGGCCATTTTGGAAATGAAGGCAGGTGCCAGTTGGGTAACTGCGCAGTCGGCGCGGCATGTGCAGCCCAAAACGCACCTAGTCTGCGCTGCCTTTGGTATCCTGCTGTTACCCCAAATTGATAAGCGCCAAGACTGGCCGACCTGCCCAGAAACCATGCGCCTTGCCCAAATTTTGATCTTACTTTTTGCCAATGCGCCGCCACAAGTTCTGGGGTGGCCCATGCAAGGTTTTCGTTGTCTTCCAAACTGACGTTATGATCTGTTGGGTCATCGTTGGGCATTTCTGGCACGTCACTTGGCTTATCTCCGACAAGATCGTCCTCTTCTAGGTCCGCTCCGGTGATCATTGCGTAACTTTCACCCGCAATTTGCGCTAGCCCAGTATCTGCCATTTGCGTTATCAGCCAAGGCACTGCACCAGCATCCCCTAAAATTCCGTATCCTATTATTTTGATGGCGATAGTCTCTGCTGTGGTTGGCTGTCCGTTTAGCCACTTGCAACCAGCGTCAAAACCCATCGCAGGTAGCGCGGTCCGAAGTGCGTGCTCGGCCTTTGGCCCACCACTAAGTGCAGTGGTGAGGAGGCGTTGCAACGCCGTGCCACGATCCCCCAACAATACAGCGGACCAAGCCGCCCAATAGGCCGTTTCGCCATCAGCGTCATCGCAAAGCATTTGGATTTGTGGCAGTAAATCAGCGCGACCTAACTCTCCAGCAAGCCGCACTGCGCGCCGCTTGACACCAGTGACATCGTCAAGGAATGGGGCAAGGCGGGCACCCAGATCAACACGATGAACAGCACATGCCCCAATGCCGAGACCACGTGCAACAGGATCAGCACTATTGAGAAGCGGATCCACTTTGCCCTGTAATGCCGAGCGGTGAAGCCAGCCAATTCCAGAGGCTGCAGGACTAAGGAAATTTTTTGGATCAGTTTGGATCAGTTCAATGAGTGGCGGGATCAATGACGCATCTTGATGACCGAATGCCAGTGTCGACAGTATAAAAGCTTCGCCACCGCCTTGGATGTCTTCAAAGGCTGCAACCGCTTGATCCCAACCGGCTGATCCTGCAATGCGTAGACCGTCAACATGGGCCTCTAGCTGTTCGTCTAAGCGACTGAGATACATCGCGTTGTAATGTGGCGCATTCACGGCCCGTCGTCGCCGTTCCCAAAGTACGGCTGCGTCTTCAACGTGTTGGGTCAAGATGATTGGTATATGTTTCATGGTTAATTCAGGTGAATTGAGCCGCCCTTAATCCGGTTAGCCCCCGAAGATCTGCTTGAAATATATGCTCCACGTAACAAGATTTTGCCCGAGCGTGTCAGCGTGATACTGGCACGGCCACAGCGAATGACGACTTGCTCTTTGCCTTCGATATCAACGATTTCTTCTGCGTCATTGTCGACACTGATCGTCGTTGGGGCAGGGGCGATCTCAACCTGCCTCTCACCATCATCAGAGTCTTCCATTGGGTCGCCAGGGCGTAATAACCGCCCAACGATGATAGGAGAGCCGGGATTGCCTTGTTCAAAAACTAACGCAACCTCAGCTCCGATATCACGTTTCGACAAGGGCACCGTCGCGCGCGCCGGTATCGCCTCTTCCTCGGGGTTGCCCGGAAAGACGACATGTATTTGCCCATCTTTGGCAACGTCCATGACCATGCCGATGACGACGCCGTCAAGCTTGCCGGTGCCGATCGTGATATCGCTGGGGTTCATTTTGTTAACTCCATATTATGATTGGCTAATTGTATGTAGCTTGTGGCGGCTGCTTGCGAGCAAGGGACATTCGCTCCGTCCGACTGCGGATAGTATAATTGTATGCCCGCTTTGGTATCGTTTAAGAAACTGTAATCTTGGTTTTCACGGTCGGGAAGTCCATCGAGAGAAGCTGACGAAACTGAGCCACTAAGAGTGCGTACCGACCCAAAGGCTTTAGGTTTCTGGCCATTGTTTGGATTTGTGTTGGTCGGCATGCCAGCAGGCTGGGCGATCACAATCGAACAGTTGTTTGGATTGCTGATCCCGTACATCAACTTTTGGTCAGTTTTGTTCATGGTGAACATCCTCACAGCCTCTGTCGGCATGTCTTAATACCCTATGTGAGCATGGTTTGGTTGATGTCAAATCGTGTTTCACGGGGCGCTTTTATCCTTATCGCTATGACTGAGGCACCATAGCATTGTGGTATTTTAGAGCGACATAATATCGATAAACGGCCACGGTGGGGTGTTCCCCGGCATCGCGCCCATGTGATTATGTGTTGTTAGGTCAAGGTGGCGGACGACGTTTTCACCCTCAATCTTCACGTTCATCGACCATGACGTGAAATAGACTTTGCCGCCATTTTGGCTGGTGACAACTCCTTTTTTGGGCGCGCTCCCCGCCTGATCACCAACGCTTTTCTTGAACATGCTTTTGTTTTTCAGCATCACTTCTTTGCCTTTGATCTTAACAGTTCGGCTGCCTTGCGACGTGTCGGTGGCCATGCCTGTGTTCGGGTAGGGGATTGGCACACCCGGTGGGGTCACAGGGGTGAGCGGAGGTGTGAAGCAAACATCTGGAAACGCGCAGATCGATTTACCGATTGCGCCTTTGTGTGCCACGCCGCGCCCAGCGGAAAATACTTCGTTGCCCATCGTTTAGCCTTCCATTCTTAAAATTGCAGTGCCGCGTCGTCCGTCATCATCTGACGTTTGCAACATCACGGTCCGACCGGGTGCGTATCGCTTTTGTCCAGCGATTAACCCCAACCCAAGCATCAGGGGGACATTGGCTGCCCCAGCATACCCAAATTCGCTTGCAGGATTCCATAAATCCATTTGCTCGGCCTTTTTGCGTAAAACCCGCGTCATCGCGAGCGCGGCTTCTTTAAAGTAATATTGCTCACCGTTGAGATCAGATATGCGATAGTCCACAGCGCTAAGGTCAAGCCCTGCTTCACTTAAAGCTGCCCGCATGGCTAAAACCAATCCTTCTGCCCTTGTCGGTTCCCCCGATGTGATGTGCGCTGCTTCGCGGCCAAAACCGAGCCCAAGCAGGGTCAAGCCATCACTCGTCGGTCGGCCTAACACCACCGCTGCACCAGCTTCCCCTGCTGGAAATCCGTCTGAATTTGTTTGCGTAAGGACCCGGTCATCTTGATCGTAGTGCGCAAGTGTTTGTGCGACCAAGAAGCTGTCGACACCCGCGACGATAACTTTTGGTGCACCTTCGCTGATCAATTTACGTGCATCACGCAGGGCCACCATGCCACCGACGCGACCATACGGGATAACGCTATTTTTGTCGTTTGCCGGCACGTTCAGTGCTTTCAAGGTGTCATGTAGCAGCGATGCATCCACGCCTTCTACTCGACCAGGGCGATCGTTCTCCGCGACGCATAGCAAAACCGGAACGTCCTGTGCCGCAATATCGCCTAGGGCTGCGTAACATTCACTTAACGGTCCCGCTAATAGGGCCTGCAAACGGTCCCGCCCGTCCAAGGGTGGATCAAATGGCACTTGAGAGCCAATCATCGGTTCCTCATTTCGAGAAACAAAGGTGGTTTCCTCAAAATTTGACAAACGGGCGCGTTGCGCTGCTGCCGCTGCCGGCGCTGTCAGGCCGATTGCCGTCGTCATGCCACAGGCTTGAACTGCAAGAGATGTCATTCGGCTTGCACCTCGTGTTCTAAACTAAGCCCGCCAAGACCTGCATAATACGTTTTCCCAAGTGTCCGGGCACGCCAAAATCCACGACTGCGTTCCCCAATAATTGCGTCTTTCATTTCGAGTATATCGCGTTTGAGCGGAATGCTTGCACGTGTCACGACATCAATGTGGCGCGTATCAGGTTGAATGATGATCGTGTCAGTGACCGATTGGGCAGCAATATCTTGGCCATGCTTGCGTGAGAATACAAATGGTAGGTCAAGTTTTGGCAGGCGCATTTCAAACAATCCATCATGGTTGGGCGTGAGATTTCCCAGCTTGATGATTTCACCCCCAACCGGATGCCGCATTTGCTGGTCTAGGGGGGCTGACTGGGCATATCTGTCGTCGTAGTCATCGGGTAAATGGGGAAAGCGATTTTCGACCCAAGCATCATCATAGGTACCAGCAAATTTTGCACGGGCAGGGGCGCCACGTGCAAGCGGTCCAAAACTGGCGGGTGTCACCGTATCCCAAGGCGCGCTGATCAGGTGATGCGGGTCTTCGCAGTTTGGAAGGGCAATTCCTTCGATGAATGACCGATTGCGTCGTCGATGCCATCCCACCCCCACAGTATTTTCTGGATACATAGCTGGCGTTTCGTCCGTTGGATCAAGCGCATCCGATCCTCCAAAAGCGACGTCATAGGATATAACTTGGCGATCAAAAGGTATCGCTGCTGAGGGGGCTTGCCCAAGGACAAACCGTTCCCACACCCGATGTCCGAAAACGGCCAAGGTCTTTGAGATTGGCCCGCACTGAAGCATTGCATAGACCAATGGTGCAGGGGCCCCTTGGGGAGCGTAGGCCGCCCCACTGATAATCACATCGCAAAATGGCTTACGCAACGCAAAATCTGATTCAAATGTGACTGCGGTCAAGCCCAGTTCACCACTAAATTCGTCAGATTGGCAAAGCTCTGGCGCATGATCAGACCATGTGCACAGATCGCCGGATACCACAGGAAATTCGAGCCGCCGCTTTGCGACGACCACTGCATGTTCGCGACCGGTGGGGTCGATACCGATGCTGAAGCCGCTAACGCCAGTCCCTTTGAGATCGATACGCATTTTCGTCTCGCCTCAAAAATAACTTCTAAAATCAACTGCACCATCCCATCGAAATGTCTGTTTGGGAAGCCTTTTTGTCCCCCGTGGGTGAGGTGTTATCTTTGTTTTTAATTTCTGCACGTCATAAGTCAAAATCACGCTTGGTTAAGTGATGCACTGAGCAGGCAGTAGAAAGCACTTGATTGCGCGTAAGCGACAATGCAGCGTGAACCTGCATGTTGCGACGGAGGCACAGGACAGATGAGATTTACACGTGAACACCATTGGCTGCGCCCTGAGGCTGGTCTTGTTGTTGTCGGAATAACGCCTTTCGCTGCGGCCCAACTGGGGGCCATTGAAGCAGTAGAGCTACCAAAGTTGGGGCAAAGTGCATTCCTGGGTGACGACGTTGCAGTTATTGAAACGTCAACGTCTATTTCAGATATCTCAGCGCCGATTACTGGTGACGTTGTCGCGGTCAATACCGCAGTCGAAAGTAATCCTGCGTTAGTAAATGTTGATCCAATGGGCGAGGGGTGGTTGCTGAAGATGAGCGTTAGGAACGCGTCCGAAATAGACGGCATGTTCGATGCAACGGGTTATCAAGATTTGACGGCTAACGTTGATTTGCCAGCTTAGGTCATATCAATTTATTTGTGTATCGTTGGCGCAATTGTTGTAAGGTTTCGGTGGACGGTTCCTGATACTAGTGTCTGAAATTACTTTGCTATAAAGTTGTCAGAGGGCATGGCATCAATTTTTGATGTGACATCGCCACTATTTTTTGAGCTACGAAAACGTTTCAACGACGGTAAGGTACTAAAATGTCATTAGATTTGCAGCAAAGTGGACGGATGGGGGTGCTGACGACATCCCTTGGTAAAAATGAACTGACGCTCCTCAAATTTACTGGTGAGGAACATGTAAACGAACTTTTTGAATATCAAGTCGAAGCCTTGTCAGAGTCGTCTGATATTGACTTTGATGCTTTGGTCGGAACGTCTGCGTGTGTGTTGCTTAAGACATTTGAAAATCCTGATCAGGCCTTCACTGGAATTGTGACTGCAGCAAAATTTATTGGCATTGGCGACAATGGCTGGCGGTATAATTTGACGATGCGTCCGTGGTTCTGGTTGGCTGGCCTGCGCCGCAATCAACGCATTTTTCACGAAATGACGGTAGTGGAAATTTTAGATTCATTGCTTTCCCCATATAGTCACCTTGGTCAACCTGCTGTCACCAAGAAGCTGGTAGCGAGTTACCCAACCCTTGAATACACTGTGCAGTATCGCGAAAGCGATCTGAACTTTGCAACACGTTTGATGGAACGGTTTGGGATTAGCTATCATTTCGCGCACTCAGAAGACGGCCACACGTTGGTCATGACCGACGATATCACGGAGCATGAGCCCATTGAGGGTGCTAGCCGTAAGTTTCTGCAGGTTGCCCCTCAGCATCGCGCTGATGAAGAACACTTTTGGCACTTTGCGCCAGCCCGACGGATCACGACCGGTGCAATTCGGTTGACTGACTATAATTTTAAAACACCACAGGCGATGATGGAAGCTGACCATGCTGGTGACGCTGCATTCGCAGAGGGCGACCTTGAAAGCTATGACTTTCCGGGTAACTATCTTGATCAGCGGGCGGGCAAAGGCTTGGCTAAGTTGCGCACCTTGCAAGAGCGTGGCCAAGACCATCGACATTATGCGACCGGCGATTGTACGTCGATGCGCGCCGGTTTGATCGTTGAAATCACTGGCGACGAAATTATGGGTGTCGATGATCCATGTTTATGCCTAACCGCACGACACACCTATTCTAGCGACTCATATGCAAGTGGTGGTGGCGACAATGGGCCTACGTATGAGGGCACATATGTTATGTTGCCAACCTCTGCACCGTTGGCCCCAGAACGCAAAACCCCTGTCCCGGCAGTGCAAGGCCCGCAAACAGCCATTGTTGTCGGTGAAGGTGAGATTGATTGCGATGAGTTTGGACGTATTCTTGTGCATTTTCACTGGGATCTTGAAAAGAGTTTTTCAATGCGGTGCCGGGTGTCCCAGAACTGGGCTGGCAAGGGCTGGGGGGGCATGGTGATCCCACGGATCGACATGGAGGTTGTTGTCGAATTCCTCGAGGGTAATCCCGATATGCCGCTTGTCACCGGGTGTGTTTATAATGGCAAAAATGATGTGCCGTATCCGTTACCCGCGAACAAAACTCGGTCCACGTTTAAGACGAACACGCATCAGGGTGCTGGCTTTAATGAACTGCGTTTTGAAGACGAAAAAGCCAATGAAGAAATATTTGTCCATGCCCAAAAGGATCGCAATGAAAAGACACTGAACTGTCACTCGGAGCGGATTGACAATAACTGGGTGCAATCGGTGGGTCAAAACAAGTCTATTGAGGTGAACAACGACCACGTAGAGGCCGTCGGTGGGAACTTGTCCATTACAGTGGGGCCAAGTGCCATTGGTACGGTTCTCACTGCGGGTGATGCAGCAAAGGCTGGTGGTATTGGTGTCGTGTCAACTGGTCTGGGCGAACCGGGGGCTGCAGCTCCGGGCGAAGGAAACTGGACTGAAGTCATCGATAAGACAAAGACGCAAACGATTGGCGAAGATTTTACAACCGACGTTGGAAAGGACATGAGTATTACGGTTGGAAATGACTCTTCGACCACGGTTGGTAAGAAAATGGATACCTCAGTCGGAGACGACTCTTCGACCACGGTTGCTAAAAAGATGAGTTTCACTGTCGGCAAGAATTTTTCGACCGACGTTGGTAAGAAAATGGATATCACCGTAGCGGATGAGTTTTCGATTACCGTCGGCGCGAGCAGTTTTGTCATGAAAAAAGATGGTACGATTGAACTTAAAGGAAAAAGTCTAAAATTTGATGCCTCTCAAGCAATCGATTTGAAAGCTAAGGCCAAGGTAAGCATAAAGGGCGCCAAGGTTGATGTCGCCGGGAGCGCACAAATTTCGGCAAAAGCACCAAAAGTTCAGATCGGCTAAGCGGCCAATCTCCAAACTTTAAAATGTGAGAAGCTACACCGTGGCGCAGGATTAGTTTGGCTTTCTGTGACATCGGCACCAATGGGATCAAGTGGGCCATAATTAGTATAATTTTAGTAGTAGGCTCATCATAACCACTAAGAAGTGGAGCGTGAGACGAACAACTTGCTCAAGCAAACGCTTAGATGAAAAGCGCTTCAAAATATCAAACGTGCCTGCCGCAAACTGTATTCATCTTAAGAGAAGGTTGGGATCGTATTAGACGGCGCGTCGCGTTGAACGACATCGCTGATGTTGTACGGGGGTAAAAGCATTTTCACGGAGGCTATGCAAATGGTCCACGACCTTCATGGTCGCTGACAAGAAGAGGTTGGCTGATAACGTTGCTGGGACCCCGAACACCAGCGAGGCAAAGGATTTGAGTTGCCGTCGGTTTGTGGACGCTGAGATCATGTGTTTATGAGGCTGGAGACCAGCAATGAAGAGAAGATTTTTTGGCTGAGAGTATT
>JAPKCP010000123.1 GCA_028822885.1 Yoonia sp.
GCACGTGAAGCGATTGGACAATCTGGGTTAAGCTTTGGCGGGGAACTTGCTGATAAGTCAGGGGTTATTCTGGGAACATCTGGTGGTGGGCTGAATACTCAGGATGATAATTATCGCGCTGTTTATGAAGAGGGCAAAAACCGGGTTCACCCCTTTATTGTACCAAAGTTGATGAACAATGCCGCTGTTTCTCACGTCTCAATGGAATGGAATTTGCGCGGTCCGTCGTTCACGGTATCCACAGCTTGCGCATCCTCAAACCACGCGATGGGCCAAGCGTTCAACATGATCCGCTGCGGCATGGCTACTGCAATGGTGACAGGCGGGTCTGAGTCGATGTTGTGTTTTGGTGGGATCAAAGCCTGGGAAGGACTGCGGGTGATGTCCAAAGACGCCTGCCGCCCATTCAGTGCAAATCGTAACGGTATGGTGCAAGGCGAAGGGGCAGGCGTCTTTGTATTTGAAGACCGAGAGCACGCTCTGGCGAGGGGCGCTGAAATCTTATGTGAGGTTGCAGGTTTCGCGATGTCTTCGGACGCATCTGATATTGTGATGCCATCCAAGCAAGGGGCCGCGCGCGCAATTGCTGGGGCAGTGGCAGACGCAAATCTTCCCAAAAATGCAGTTGGCTACATCAATGCACACGGAACTGGCACCGCAGCGAATGACAAAACTGAATGCGCCGCAGTTGTTGACGTATTTGGGGCGCATGCAGAGAAATTGATGATCTCATCCACAAAATCAATGCACGGACATCTGATTGGTGGGACTGGGGCTGTTGAATTACTGGCCTGCATTATGGCCGTGCGCGACGGTATCATAGCGCCAACCATTGGGTATGACGAACCCGATCCCGAATGTGCTTTGGATGTGGTTCCGAATACGGCACGCGAGGCAAAGGTTACTGTGGCTTTATCAAATGCCTTTGCGTTCGGCGGTTTGAACGCGGTTCTCGCACTAAAGTCTGCATAAAAAAACGCCCCCAGAAACCTGAGGGCGTCAATTTTCCAAAAGTTTAGCGTTCGATCTTATTCGGGAATTTGAACAAGTCCGTCAAAACCCGCTGTAAAGCCTGACAGCGATACTGTCAGTTCAACGGTTTCATCAGGTGCGGCCGCTGGGACCATCTTAATGATCGCGTTGTTCCCACGTTTGAACTGTGCGATCTCATCAGCGGTAAATCCAACACGGGCAACACAGCCAGCAGTATTACAGAATGTGAACGGGTAACGACGTGCTGCGCCATCATCAACAGACAAGGTCAGTTGTTGGGTGAGCAATGTTTCAAGGGGTGCAACAATCGTCGCCCCGGCAGCAGCGCGACCAGATCCAGCCAGCGGGAATATGCTGATTTCTGCAACAGAATTCCCGTTTGCATCATTCAAGAGCTGATAAAGTTGGCAAGGATCAACCGCGTCGCCCTCAGTCTTAAGACACCGATAAACCCAGTCACCAGATTCGCCTCGCACGTAAGGCTGACCCACAGCCAAATCGGCAAGAGTTGGCGCCTCAGCGCTATCAAGTGGCGTACCAAGCGACAGGCCATCGGCTGGATCAGCCTCGGCTTCAACGGCAGCGGGTGCTGTTTCATCGGTTGCAGTTTCTTGCGCAAAGGCTGGCATAGCCAACATCATGGCAACTAAAAATGGTGTAGCGGTCTTCAACATGAAAATCAGTCCATTAGTTTGTTTGATCCTCGGTTAACACGCGGATGCAACGCTGTCAGGGGCAAATCTGCCTACGGTGGCAAAGGTCTGCTGATGGGCATTCTAAAGGTTGGAGATTACCAATGAAAAAGGGCCCCTGTTCACAAGGACCCTTCTTTGATGTCTCCCTGTCGGACTTTGCCGACTTATTTGTAAATTTACGAAACGGGGTCCGTGCCGTCAATCAGTTATTTTCACTATTTGAGGAGCTTAAGCGCCTAAACACCTTAGAAAAGCCATGCCCGAAGGCACGGTAAGCCAGACAGGGAGACACGCGCTGCTGTCTCGGAGCGGGAGTTAAGGTAGCGCTTGCTTTAGAGGTAGCACAAACCGGTTAAGAATGTATTTTGATGGCGAATAAATGGAGCGCGGTTGGGATGTCGGATAGAATTTTTATTGGTGGCGGTGGCCAAGACTATGCTGAGGCACAAACACTGCTGCTGGATAAGTCTAACCGTCACGGTCTCATTGCGGGGGCAACCGGGACCGGCAAGACCGTAACGCTCCAGATTTTGGCTGAAGGGTTTTCAGCGAACGGGGTGCCGGTTTTCCTGTCGGACGTAAAAGGCGACCTTTCGGGACTTGCCGCATCTGGCAGTGAGACCTTCAAGCTGCATGACGCATTTATGAAGCGAGCCGCAACAATCAAGCTTGATCTGCACTACGATAAGTTTCCAGTCACATTCTGGGATTTGTTTGGCAAACAAGGCCACCCAATTCGGGCCACTGTCGCGGAAATGGGACCGCTTTTACTGTCACGCTTGTTGGAACTGACAGACGTCCAAGAAGGTGTCATGAACGTCGCTTTCCGCGTGGCGGACGAAGACGGTCTGCCGTTGTTGGATTTGAAAGATCTACAAGCCTTGTTGGTTTGGGTCGGTCAACACGCCTCTGATCTCTCACTGCGCTATGGCAATGTCGCGTCGTCGTCCGTTGGGGCCATTCAACGCCAGCTGCTAGTGATCGAAAACCAAGGTGGGGCGGCCCTGTTTGGCGAACCAGCCCTTGAGTTGGCCGACCTGATGCGCACGGATACTGATGGCCGAGGCATGATTAATATCCTTGCAGCGGATCAATTGATGGGCAGTCCACGGCTATATGCGACATTCCTGTTGTGGCTTTTGTCAGAGCTGTTTGAGGTAATGCCGGAGGTCGGCAATCCAGACAAACCAAAGCTGGTCTTCTTCTTTGACGAGGCGCATTTGCTGTTCGATGACGCGCCCAAGGCGCTGGTTGATAAGGTTGAACAAGTCGCCCGCTTGATCCGGTCAAAAGGTGTTGGCGTCTATTTCATTACGCAAAATCCAGCGGATGTTCCTGATGATATCCTGTCCCAATTAGGCAACCGCGTGCAGCACGCACTGCGGGCCTTCACGGCCAAAGACCGCAAGGAACTGAAACTTGCAGCGCAGACTTACCGCGACAATCCTCTGTTCGACACGGCGACGGCGATCCAAGAGGTCGGAACAGGTGAGGCTGTCACATCAATGCTTGATGCGAAGGGCATCCCAACTGTCGTTGAACGAACGCTTATCCGTCCACCTGCGTCGCAATTGGGACCGCTTTCAGTATCTGAACGTAAGGCCATCATGGCTTCCTCGCCGATGGCAGGCAAATACGACACAACTATCGACCGAGAAAGCGCGTCTGAGATTCTTGCAAAGCGGGCAGGTGCCGCCGCTGAGGAAGCTGAAAAGGCCGAGGCCGAAGAAGAACGTGTTGAGGCAAAAGAACGCGAGTTCAAATCAGCACGCCGCTATAGTGGTAACGGTACAAAAGGCCGCTCAACATCACGACGGTCCAACAATGATACTAGTTTTGGAGGTGCCATTGCCTCGGTCATTGCCAAAGAACTTAAGGGAACAACGGGTCGTCGTATCGTGCGCGGCATTTTGGGTGGACTGTTTCGGGGACGTTAATCGCGGCCCTCGCTTCATTTCGCCAAAACAACTCCCGCCGGAGGCATCCAACCGATAAGATCAACGCCCGCCGTGCGAAACATGGCGGGCGGTTGATTGACCAAGCCAGTCCCACGGTATCTTTCAATATGCCCAGTACGAATGATTTCGTATGAAATCGACTCCCGCACGCTGACAGATACAGCCCTAAAGTGGCCGTATCCGTAGTTCTGAAATGCGGTTTTCGTCTTTGGACACAACTTCGAACCGGAACCCATGAAAGCTGAACACTTGGCCTTCAATCGGGATCATCTGGGCTTCGTGAATGACCAGACCAGCGACCGTGTTGGCCTCTTCATCTGGAAGGTTCCAATCGTGCGCACGGTTGAGGTCACGGATCGTAATTGCCCCATCCACAAGATAGGTACCATCCGCACATTTTTCGATCTGGTTGTCTTCGTCTTCGTCAAATTCATCAGCAATTTCACCAACAATTTCCTCGAGGATATCTTCCAGCGTAATCAGTCCTTGCAGACCACCGTATTCGTCAACGACCAATGCAAAGTGCACCTTGCGCAACAGGAATTGACGCATTTGATCATCAAGTGTCGTTGTTTCAGGCACAAAGTAGGGGTCCATTGCCACGGACATGACGTCAAACTTTGCCATCGCGTCGGCTGTTTGGTTTTCACCGGTGAGCAATTTATGCATCGCGCGCAATAAGTCTTTGGCGTGGATAACACCAATAATGTTCTCTGGATCGTCACGGAAAATCGGGTGACGCGTGTATTTGCTTTGTAACACAATCGCGAGAATATCTTGTGGGGACATATCCACATCCACCATCTCAATGTTTGAGCGGTGCAGCATGATTTCCTCAACCATCCGTGCATCCAGATCAAGTGCGCCAAGGATGCGATCCCGGTCCTCTTTTTCAACAAATCCTTCGGAAAGGCCAAGTTGCAAAGCACCCGCAATCTCTTCACGCACAGCAAGGATGTGGCTGTCTGGGTCGGTTTTTACGCCAAACATACTGAGGATAAAGCGCACAAGGACACGTACCATCGCCACGATCGGTGAGAAGATAAGAACGGCGAACGAAATTGGGCGTGCGACACGGGCGGCCACGAGTTCGGGGTTTGTGATGGCGTAAGTCTTTGGCAACACTTCGGCAAAGACCAAGACCAGCAGCGTCATAATCAGGGTGGCTGCGGCCACACCATTTTGCCCAAAGACTTTGGTCAGCACGGCAGTTGCCAGCGATGTCGCCAAAATGTTGACGACGTTGTTGCCCAAAAGGACAGACCCGATAAGCCGTTCGCTGTCCTCGGTCAGTTTGAGCGCGGTTTCAGACCCGGCTGATCCGCGATCCGCAGCTGAGCGCAGTTTACCACGTGATGCAGCCGTCAGCGCTGTCTCTGATCCTGAAAAGAAACCGGACAACGCCAATAAAATCAGAATAGCTGCCGCAGTAAGCCAAAATGCGGCGTCGAATATAGAGGGGTCCATTAGGGTCTTTCAAAGGTAAAGTTAGATGCGCAAATAGGTCCTGCAGCGATTGTAATCAAGACGCGTCATCTTTGGTGCGTGCTTTGGCAAGGGGGTGATGCTCCATCACCAGTGCCATGAGCCGTTCATCGACAACATGTGTGTAGATTTCCGTGGTGGCCACATCTGCGTGGCCCAGCATGGTTTGAATGGCGCGTAGGTCCGCACCACCCGCTAATAGGTGTGTCGCAAACGCATGTCGCAGTGTGTGTGGTGTCACTTTATCCGGGGACACACCTGCGGTGACTGCAAATTCCTTGATCATCCCAAAGAAACGGTGACGCGTCAGATGTCCCGCTTTGCTGCGCGATGGGAACAGAAACTTCGAGGTCGTTTTGCCAAGCGCTTTACCGGCGTCATTCGTTGCATCCCATGCGATAAGCCAATCGGCCATGGCCAGTTTGGCTGGGGGCGACAGTGGCACCATGCGTTCTTTGCCACCTTTACCGCGCACAAGTAGCATTGCTGGATTGCCCCGTGCGGCTGCGACAGGCAACGTCACCAATTCAGTCACACGCATACCTGTGGCGTAAAGTAGTTGCATCAGGCAGGCGTTGCGCTTGCCTTCTTTCTTGTGGGCAGTGGCGGCGATAATCAATGCGTCGACTTCTTCTATCGACAGCGTTTTCGGGAGTGATTTAGATTTCCCCGGTCCCTTGATCTGAATCGCTGGGTTATCTGTTCGCCAACCTTCTTCAAACGCGAACCGGAACAATTGGCGGATAGCCGACAAGCGCCGCGCCCGTGTGGAGCGTGACAAGCCTTGGTTGTCGCACTCAATCAGATAGCCTTCGACGTCGTCTTGGCTGGCCTTTGCAAAGTGTTTTGACTTGGGTGTAAGCCAGCCTGCAAAATCTTTGAGGTCGTTGGCATAAGCAAGTTGGGTATTGGTTGCCGCGTCAAGTTCAGCCGCCTGCGCCTCAAGAAACGCCTGCACCCAGTGCATCATGGGATTGTCAGCGGCGCTCATATCTGACGCTCTAACAAGAGCAGTTGCAGGCTCGCACGGCGCGCCACGTCTTCAAGCCCGACTGAGCGTAAAAATACCAAAGCTTCTGTGAGCGTCTGATGGTCACCTGCGACTCCCACGTCCATTAATGCGATGGTCCGCAAAAGTGCCTCACCCAGCTGGTCGTTTTGCGCCATCGCATGCAATGTATCGCGTGCGGTTACATCGCCAAAAGCGTTGGCGATGGCCACACGCTGCGGGTCGGTCGTTGGAATCGTTTGCGGTAAACCACGTGCGAGTGCAGTAAGAAACGGATCACCGTTGGGTTTGGCGATGGCCGTGGCCTCATAGGCAGGTGACAGAAAGCCAACAGTGATTGCAATATCAGCAGCTTCTCCGGTGAGCGTGACATCAACCAAGTCAGCGCCATATGCGTGTGCAAAGGCAATTTCGGTTTTGACGCGTTTCATTGCATCCCAAGCGGCGGGCAGGGTCTTGCTGATCGTATCCGCGTCCTGATTACGGATCGCCGCGTCAAAGTCTTGGATTGCGTCTGCCCGGTCCCATACCCCACCAGAAGCGGAAGGGCGGCGCGACGTATACAATGCAAACAGAATGTTCTCCGAAATTGCACCGTACCGGGCAAGGCGTTCCGCTGCCTCAAGCTGGCTTTTCCAACCAACTTGATTGCGTAGGTCAGCATGAGCAAAGGCACGCGGCAAGCGCGGGGTTGTCATCCGTTCGCCGATGGCTTCGCGCAGGCGAAACACAAGCGGGCTGATGCGCTCGGGTGGGCCAAGCGGCGGTTCACCCTCGTACAGTTCAGGATCAAGAAAACGCGATAACAACGCTTCTTCCTGCTCTGAAATGTCTCCAAGAACCCTATGTGTATTCAGTGACAAGGCGGCAGCCGGCCAATCACCGCCACGCGCCAGACAAAAGATGCGGGCTGCGTAAGTTGGCGCCACATCAATGCGGGCTTGAAGTGTTCGGCAGGCGCGGTCTTCGCTCCCTGTCAAAAGGGCCACGTCAAACCAGCGCCGGAACAAGTCAGGGGTTTCAGACCCTGCTTGCTCAAGCAAAGCCTGTGCGGGTTCAATAGCGCCCATGTCGAGCAGTTTATCAATACGGGCTTGAAATAATGCCCCAGATGCGGACGCGCCAAGGGGTGGATCAGTCTCAGCCAGCAGCATCGTTTTCAACAAATCCTGCATTGCAGGTAAGCCATCTATTTTTTCGGCCTGCAACAGCGTGATAAGTGTTGCCTCTTCGCTGGCGGACCAAAGACTGCGGGGCAGGCCGGTCAGGTCGGACGATAGTAACCCAATCGGATCAGGTGAAGGTCCATCAAGCGGCGTTGTTGTGACTTGTGGTGTGCTGGCACCAGTCGATACTGGCGGTTCGTTTCGCCTTGTCGCAAAGCGGCGTGGGGAATTAAATGCAGGTTCGACGCTTTTTGATAACCAGTCAATCGCTGACAATGGCCCTGATGATTGTGCGATTGCCCCTGTTGCAAAGGTACTTAGGAAAAGCGCAAAAACAACCAGTTTCATTTCATTCCAATTCGAGTGTTACCGGCTGCGTCACCTGTACCTTTGGTGGGGCGAAATCTCCGGGGAAGAAAATGGGCCCAACATAAGCGTAGCCGATCAGGCCGATTGCAGCCAGTGCTGTCAAAAATACAATTGCCTTGATCAGTCGCCACATGGTTTGCCCCAGTATTCGTGTTCGATGCCCGTACATTGCGGTTATGGATCCGCGTTTACCTGCTTTTATACATGGTCTTTTTGCCAAGATCACGCCATTGCATATTATAAATAAACTTTAAGCGGGTCACAGCCGACGACTTGCAGAAAAATATAGCGGACCACTTATGTCTCAAGCGCCTGAAACAATGTTTGTTCTCAAGAAAACTGTCGTTCTCGTGGGGATGATGGGGTCAGGCAAAACTGCGATTGGCAAAGCCTTAGCTACACGCCTTGATGTTCCGTTCCTTGATAGCGACGCGGCTATTGAAGAGGCGGCATCTGTGTCCATTGCAGAAATTTTTGAACGTGACGGAGAGCCGTTCTTTCGCAAACGTGAGGCTGAAGTCATTGATCGCCTGCTTGCTGGGACGCCTTGCATTCTTTCAACCGGGGGTGGTGCATATCTGACGGACAGCGTGCGCGAGGCCATTGCGGCAAGCGGTGCTGCACTTTGGCTTGATGCCTCAGTTGATACGTTGTGGGAGCGTGTGCGCCACAAAGATACGCGACCCTTGCTGCGCACAGCGAATCCGCGCCAAACTCTAAGCGACATTTTTGAGGCACGGGTGCCGATTTACCGCCTTGCTGGGTTACGGACTGATGTCACGCCGCATGCCTCAATTGAACAAACGACGGCGAATGTGCTGCAAACCTTGGCACAATTCCCAAGCATTCTGGAGCCCTCGACATGAGCAAATCATCCCAAAGCGTCCGCGTGGACCTGCCGGGTCGAGCTTATGATATCGAAATCGGGCCGGGTGTTTTAGCCCAAGCTGGACCGCGCATTGCGGAAATGACGCGCCGTCGGCATGTCACCATTGTGACGGATGAAACCGTAGCGCGTCTGCATCTTAAAACATTGCAAGAAAATTTGACTGCATCAGGCCTGACGTCCGCTTCACTGGCGTTACCGGCTGGCGAATCGACAAAATGCTGGGCGCAGCTTGAACGCACGGTGGAATGGCTTCTGTCGGAAAAGGTAGAACGCGGTGATGTTGTCGTGGCCTTTGGCGGAGGTGTTATTGGTGATTTGGCTGGGTTCGCGGCGGCCGTGCTGCGGCGCGGCGTTCGCTTCGTGCAAATCCCTACGACATTGCTTGCGCAAGTTGATAGCTCTGTTGGTGGTAAGACTGGGATTAATTCGGTCGTTGGCAAGAACCTAATCGGTGCGTTCCATCAACCAAGTCTCGTGCTTGCTGACACTGATCTTTTATCGACACTTGAGCGGCGCGATTTTCTTGCTGGCTACGGTGAAGTCGTTAAATACGGGTTGTTAGGCGATGCTGCGTTCTTTGAATGGCTTGAAGGCAATGCGCCCGGCATGGCGGATGGTGACGTTGCCGCCCAAATTAAGGCTGTCACCCGGTCCTGCGAAATGAAGGCCGACATCGTCATGCGCGATGAGACAGAGCAAGGTGATCGTGCCTTGCTCAATCTTGGCCATACGTTCTGTCATGCTTTGGAAGCCGCAGCGGGCTACGGTGATCGCTTGCTGCACGGTGAAGGTGTGGCCATCGGATGTGCCTTAGCGTTTGAGCTGTCGTCGCGGATGGGCCTGTGCAGCCAAGAGGATCCCAGTCGTGTGCGTGCACACCTCAAGGCTATGGGGATGAAGACGGACATTGCTGATATTCCGGGCGAAATGCCGGATGCAGAGGCGCTATTGGCGCTCATGGGGCAAGACAAGAAGGTC
>JAPKCP010000413.1 GCA_028822885.1 Yoonia sp.
ACGGCGCGTGCGCCACCACATAGGATCAAACCATAATGGCAAACACACCAAGCGTCATCCGTATGTTGGAAAACGGCCCCAACGGGCTGACCCCGATGACTTTGAACCCCGCTGATTTTCAGTCCGCACTGCCAGAACAAAATGTGCACGTTTACTATAGCAATCCCGACCGTGGCCTGACTGTCGGCGTGTGGGACACCACCACAATGCAAGAGGCATTTGGCCCCTATCCAGGTGATGAGTTTGTTGTCGTCCTGGACGGTGAATTCTCGATGCTTGATGGTGATGGCAAAGGCGTGCCCGCCAAAAAGGATCAGCTTGTTGCGTTTCGAAGCGGTAGCCCGGTCAGCTGGAAACAGGACGGCTACCTTAAGAAGTTTTACCTGACACTAAACGACCCAAAGACACCGCAGCCAGACCTTGCATCGGCTGCTGGTGGCATCATTGTGATGGACCCAAACTACGTTTTGACCGACGCTGATGCCCTGCCAACACCAGCCGGCTATCCAGTTGAACGCGAACGTGAGTTCTTTACCAACGACGATAAAACCATGATCGTCGGCCTGTGGGATAGCCAAGCGTCCAAGGGCGAAATGGCGCCCTTCCCAGCCCATGAAATCGTCTTCATGATCGAAGGCGAAGTCACGATCCACGAACCGAATGGCATCAGCCAAACCTTTGTTGCGGGCGATGCGTTCTTCATCCCCAAGGGTACGCAATGCCGCTGGGAAATCCCGACATACATTCGTAAATATTTTGCTGCCGTGGATCAAGAAGGCTAAGACACCGCAACTCTTGCGCCAATTCAATCCCGGAGAATTCCCCATGTCCAAGCCACACATCACCGATCAATTCCCGACCAACCCTGATGTCGTTGTCGTCGGTGCTGGATCGGCGGGCTTGGGGGCGGCGCGGCGGCTGATGAAGGCTGGTAAATCCGTGGTGGTGCTTGAAGCTGCGAACCGTGTCGGTGGGCGCGCTTGGACGCAAAGCGACACCTTTGGTGTGCCTGTTGATATGGGGGCCTCGTGGGTTTCTGGGGCAGACAAGAACCCGTTTACCAAGGTCGCACGCAAAAAGGGGTTTCATCTGGCTGAACATACAAACGCTGGCACGGACCTGTTTCTTCAGGACGGATCGCGTGCGTCAAAGCAGGATCACAAAGACTTCAACAAGAACGGCAACGCTATCTACAAGGCCATAAAGAAGGCCGGGAAAAAGGGCCGTGATGTGCCAGCCTCAGATGTCATTCCCAGCGATTTACCATGGTCGGGGGCCGTTCAATCTTGGCTTGGGCCAATGGATTATGGCGTTGGTCTTGACCAAATCTCGACCTTGGATGATTGGCGCTGCGCAAGCGACCAGCCCAGCTATTTCGTCAGCGAAGGCTTGGGCACTGTTGTCGCGACCAAAGCCGATGGCGTGCCTATCAAGCTAAATACCGCCGTCACTCATGTGGACTGGAGCGGGAACGGCGTGCGCATTGAAACCAGCAACGGCACCATCACCGCAAAGGCCTGCCTGATCACCGTTTCAACGGGTGTTCTTGCGTCGGGCAAAATTAAATTCACACCTGCCTTACCTGCCGCCAAGATGGAGGCCGTTCATGGCCTCCCGATGGGCCTTTTAGTTAAGGTCCCGATGATGTTTGACGGCGCACGGCTTGGACTTGGCGACAACAATTGGGTCACCTATCAGGTCCCAAATGATATGCCCGCGAAGGCCTGCTATTTCATCGCGTGGCCCTGTGGGCATGACTATCTGTTTGGCAATATCGGCGGTCAATTGGGTTGGGATCTGTCACGCGAAGACCCTGCAGTGACCGTCGACTTTGCCATGGAAGAACTGGTCAAACTTGTCGGTTCTGATGCGCGTAAACACTTTATTCAGGGTTTTCGAACAGACTGGGCCAATGATCCCCTAACGTTAGGGGCGTATGCCGCCGTGAAACCCGGACACTTCGGGGTGCGCGATATATTAGAGGCCCCGGTTGGTGATCGCGTGTTCTTTGCTGGCGAAGCGATGGGGCGCGGGCATTCAGCCCTTGTCAGCGGTGCCTATAACAGTGGCAAGCGCGCAGCAAAGGAGATC
>JAPKCP010000414.1 GCA_028822885.1 Yoonia sp.
ACGCACACATGCTAGCAACGGCAAGTTACCACTCAAAGAAGGAGATCCCTCTCTCCTGGCTTGCGTCTAATGTCCCGCTCAAGTGGTCGAACGCGGCAATGATCGTGTTGCCTGCCACATCCTCAAATCTGTGACGGATAGCCAAGCGCGTTGGCATTGCGTCGCCTTGAATTGTAAATTGGGCCGTGCGGCCATCACCGTTCAGGTCCCAGTGCCCGTCTACAGCGATGTCATCTTCGGTTATCGGTACCGCATGTGCTGAAAGAGAATAGATGTCGATTGGCCGGTCAAACAGGATCGACAGAACCCTGTTTTCGAATGTAATCTGCCAATCTTGCGGCGCCATTGGGCTGCGAATTTCAGGAAATGCCCTAAACGCATGGTCAAACTGAGTGTCGAGCGCTTCACCCGCCAAACTGACCCAACCGGGAAGAACACTCAAAACATAGTCGTCTCCGGCAACAAATGCGCGCCCCATTTCACTATTCGCCGACAGCCCGGTTTTCACGCGACCAGGATCAACGACTAAGGTTAGCCGCCTGTGATTGTCAGACCAAAGTTCGTAGAAGTTGTCAAAGAACACCTGGGCCACGTCCTCGCCTGTGTCTTTGCGCCGCAAGACGACGTGATCAGAGACCACACCTTCGCGCATCGGTTCATTAAAGGTGATGTGGAATCGGAGAATATTCTCAGGCAAATCTGGGGCCGTCGGCTGAACGCCGACGACCAAAGGTTCTGCCAGTGAAGCGTTTGCCCAAAAAAGGGCAAACACCACCATGGTCAGTACATGTTTCATGATCCGCTTACATCTTCCCAGTTCTGCACAGCTTCGCCTTCTGCGGCTTTTAGGCCCTGCTGCATATCGTACATCCACTTTGCTTCTTCAGGATATTTGAAGTCGGGAAATTCGAACTCGCTTTCGAAATCGCCAAGCCGCAGGTAGACGTTTTTCATATACGAAACCAGTTCAAGATCGCCTTCTTCCGCATCGCGGCGGATTGTGGTGATCATGTATGCGTTCTGTTCGTCAGCCTGAAGTATGCCAGTTAGGGGAATATTGTTGGTTTCCACGCCAGCAATCACGCCGAAAGCGACAGGTTGCGAAATCGCCTCGCTTGCCACAGCGTCAACAATAGACGTCATTGGAACAACCTGAGCACTTTGGTTCTTATTGGTCATCAGCATGACCGGGTATTGCTCTTGAGTTTGAAAGTTTGTGGCATCAAATGCGATCATATCGATCGGTGTGTTGCCAAAGCCCAATTCGGCAATGGATTTACCGCTGACATGCGCGCCGTCAGTCAGATCAGACAATGGGAAAGCAACCAGCGGGGTACACGTGTAGGCCGCCAGAACCATGTCTACGCCGTCAATCTGCGAAATCATCATCGTGCGGATTGGGGCGCGGGTTTCTTGTAGATCGTGGGTCGTGTGATAAATCTCCACCGACGTTGTGCTCGTCGTTCCGTCAAACGGGTAGGATGCCGTCCATAGGCTGGCTGCGAAATCCGCGTTGCTTAGGCCAGAAATGTAAAGTTTACCCTTGTGGAAATCGAGATCGGTAAAGGTCAACGACCGTACATCGACCCGATCATAAAACGCAAAGCCGTCTTCAATCGTGTTGTCTATCGCGAGTGAACTTTGCGGCGACGCTGTATCCATCAGGCGTAGCTGTCCAGATTGGTTGGCAATTACAACTGCAGGACTGTAGCTATCGCCTGCATTATAGCTGACGGCGATATATGCTTCTTTGCTCTCTGGGTGAATCGCCAGATCCTTGATCATCACATCATCCGCAGTCACACCAACGAGCGTCGCAATCTCACGATCCAAATCGCGCAGGTTAAAACCGGCCTGAGCCATGGGATTTTCGACGGTTTGCGTGGCATAGGCATGGATTGATCCGGCCATCCCGTCGCCGACGAACAGTGTGTTTTCAGGACCGAAGAGCAAAACACTGGCCGATTCGAGTGCTTCTGCGTTCGCGGCACTTACACTTAGCGATAAGGCTAAAAGTGTGGTCAGGCCCGTTATTGAGTTACTAATCTGTTTCATATGATTGCTCCATTATGTTTGGTAACAAT
>JAPKCP010000124.1 GCA_028822885.1 Yoonia sp.
TTTTTCATCATGGGTACTTTCCTAGCAAAATATCACGGGGGAGCGATGCAAATTCTCGTGACCAAATCAACCAGATTACTGCGGCGGTTGCCCCTAAGAACGGCGCGGACCCGATTAACCACGCCAATCCACCAAGTGCAAAATACATGGATCGCAGGCCACGATTAAAATTGATGGCAGCGCGGATATTTAGTTCCGCAGCTTGCAGTGCGCGGGGTAAGGCTTCGGGATGGTCGGGATCATTTGGCACAGCAGCCATCATCACCGAACAATAGCCAAATATTCGGTTAGCCCAGACGAACTTGAGGAACCCATTCGACAACATCAACGCGACAAGACCCAACTTCACTTGCCAGACAACAATCGGAATGTCCTCTGTTGAAATCTCAGCAGCTACACCGCGCAACGGATCAGTGTTGGCGATCAAAGCAAACACACCACCAATTGCGAAAATACACGTTGATGCGAAGAAGGCGGTGCCTTGCCGTAAGCTTCCCATGATCTGACTATCAAAGATTCGCGGGTCACGGGTCACAAAAACACGTAACCATTCGCGACGGTTCTCAGACATGATTTTGGTCACTGAAGGGCGGGATTTTGGCGGATGTTCTATCATCCAACCCAATAAGAAATAAGCACAAATTAGGAATGCTGCGGCAACGGCATCCCAATAGGTTAACAAGGCAAGGTGTTCAATCATCTGCATGGCGCCACACTACGCCGGACGGGTTTTGCTTGCCATACCCGAAAATTGGTTATATTTCTTTACCAATACTGTAGAAAACATCTTCAAACGCCAATCAGGAGCCTGCCCCATGCAAATGCCGATCCCAAATGCTGCGGTGATCAACCGCAAATCGCAGCTTGTCGCACGCCTGCGCGAGGTGCTGCCAGCAGACGCGGTTATTGATGATGTGGCGGAAACGCGAGCCTATGAATGTGACGGGCTATCCGCCTATCGCTGCCCACCGCTGTGTGCGGTTTTGCCCGCATCCACCGAAGAGGTGTCAGCCGTCCTCAAAATCTGTAGCGAGATGGGCGTGCCCGTCGTGCCGCGCGGCTCAGGAACATCCTTGGCTGGCGGCGCAATGCCAACAGCGGATTCCGTTATTCTTGGCGTTGCCAAACTGAACGATGTGCTTGAGACAAATTATGACGACCGGATCATTCGGGTCCAGACAGGGCGAACCAACCTGTCAGTGACGGGTGCCGTTGAAACGGACGGGTTCTTTTACGCTCCTGACCCGTCAAGCCAGCTTGCTTGCGCGATTGCAGGCAACATTGCGATGAATTCTGGTGGCGCGCATTGCCTCAAATACGGCGTGACCACCAACAATTTGCTTGGCGTGACGATGGTCATGATGGATGGCTCCGTTGTGGAAATTGGCGGCGGGCACTTGGATGCAGGCGGACTTGATCTGCTTGGTGTGATTTGTGGATCTGAGGGTCAGTTGGGTGTCGTAACTGAGGCCACTTTGCGCATCTTACGCAAACCTGAAGGCGCGCGACCTGTTCTGATGGGTTTTGACAGCTCTGAGGTTGCTGGCGCCTGCGTGTCCGACATAATCAAGGCGGGTGTGCTACCCGTGGCAATCGAATTCATGGACCGCCCCTGCATCGAAGTCTGCGAAGAATTCGCAAAGGCGGGCTATCCTATGTGCGAGGCCCTGTTGATCGTAGAGGTCGAAGGGTCTGACCTCGAAATCGACGAGCAGCTTGCAAAGATCATGGCAATTGCGAGAACGCACAACCCGGTTGAGCTGCGCGAAGCAAAGAACGCTGACGAAGCTGGACGCATTTGGCTTGGCCGTAAATCTGCGTTTGGGGCGATGGGGCAAATCAACGACTATATGTGCCTTGATGGCACGATCCCAGTGACTGCATTGCCAGAGGTGCTGCGTCGCATTCAGGAACTATCCAAAGAGTTTGGACTTGATGTGGGCAATGTTTTCCACGCTGGTGATGGCAATATGCACCCACTGATCCTGTATGATGCCAACAAGCCCGGCGATCTGGAGTTGTGTGAGGCCATGGGTGCGGAAATCCTGAAAGTATGCGTCGAAGTCGGCGGATGTTTGACTGGTGAGCACGGTGTTGGTATTGAAAAGCGCGATCTGATGAACGTGCAATTCGACCCGGCTGATCTTGAGGCGCAAATGGCCGTGAAGGATGTGTTCGACCCGCAATGGTTGCTCAACCCTGCCAAAGTATTCCCATTGGCAACCAGCGAATCACGACGCGCGGCCTGAGACGAATTTTTGCGAAAATTCGAAGGGGGGCCAGCCCCCCACCCCCGGGATATAGAAAGAACCAAAGAAGCAATGACCCTGACAAATGAAACCGACGTGGCTGAGGCCATCATCGCCGCAAATGGACCACTTAAGATCACCGGCGGTGGCACGCGGCCTATTGGGAAGCCTGCAGCGGGCGAGATTTTGTCGACCGCAGGATTGTCTGGGATCACGCTGTATGAACCCGGTGCGCTCACACTTGTCACACGTGCGGGTACGCCGCTTGCTGAAATTGAGGCTGCGCTGGACGTTGAACATCAGCGACTTGCGTTCGAACCGATGGATCACCGCACTTTGTTGGGAACAACTGGCACGCCAACAATCGGTGGTGTCGTCGCTGCAAACGTTTCCGGGCCGCGCCGTATTTCTGTTGGGGCTTGCCGCGACTTTATGTTGGGTGTGCGATTTGTTGACGGGAGTGGGCAGATCATCAAAAACGGCGGGCGAGTTATGAAAAATGTGACCGGCTACGATTTGGTGAAGCTGTTGACCGGATCATATGGCACCCTTGGTGTATTGACAGAAGTATCTCTCAAGGTGCTGCCAAAACCTGAAACGACAGCCACACTTTGTATCCCAGATCAGTCAATTGCACAGGCAGTTGCCGCGATGTCGGCCGCGCTTGGGTCGCCGTTTGAAATCACTGGTGCCGCGCATATTCCAAGCGGCAGTGGAAAAACGCTCCTTCGTATTGAGGGGTTTGAGCAATCAGTTGCGTATCGGACCGAGCAGTTGCAATCTCTTCTATCGCATTTTGGTGAAGTAGCGGTTCTACCCGATGGAGATCACTGGACAGATATTGCAAATGTCGCCGTGTTTGCTGAAAGTGCCAAGGATATTTGGCGCATTTCTGTCAGACCATCAGAGGCAGAGGCCATCGTGAACAGCTTACCCAACGGGAGCGAAACACTTCTCGATTGGGGTGGAGGTCTGATCTGGGCAGCAGTGTCACAAGGCACTGACTTGCGTGCAAAACTTGCGGCGTTCAATGGTCATGCAACCTTGATCAAAGGCACTGCTGACGTTCCTGCCTTTCAGCCAGAACCAGCCCCACTTGCGATCCTCACGGCAGGCTTGCGGGCAAAATTTGACCCTCGCAGTATTCTCAACAGTGGGATGATGACCTAATGCAAACGACCTTCACGCCTGAACAATTGACTGACCCCGGCACCAAACGCGCCAATGAAGTTCTACGTGCCTGTGTGCACTGTGGATTCTGCACCGCCACTTGTCCCACCTACCAAATTCTTGGCGATGAGCTTGATAGCCCCCGTGGTCGGATCTACCTGATCAAAGATATGCTTGAGAACGCGCGTGTCCCAGATGAAAAAACTGTCAAACACATCGACCGTTGCTTGTCTTGTTTAGCGTGTATGACCACCTGCCCTTCCGGGGTGCATTACATGCATTTGGTTGATCACGCGCGGGCCTATATTGAAGAAAACTACAAGCGGCCAATTTCTGAACGAGCGCTGCGCTGGGTTTTGGCGCAAGTTCTACCCTATCCAACGCGGTTCCGGGTTGCGCTGCTTGGCGCTAAGATGGCACGGCCTTTTGCCCGGTTCCTTCCCGACCCACGGCTGCGTGCCATGATCGCGATGGCCCCTAAACAAGTGCCACCCATCAGCAAAAACGATGACCCACAAACCTTCAAAGTGGCTGACCCGAAGATGCGTGTCGTCCTAATGACCGGCTGCGCCCAACGTGCACTGAATACCGATATTAACGATGCAACAATTCGGCTCTTAACCCGTATGAACGCCGAAGTTGTGATCCCAGAAGGCCAAGGATGCTGTGGGGCCTTGACCCATCACATGGGCAAAGAGAAACAAAGCCATGCAACGGCTGCCCTCAACATCAAAGCTTGGGTCAAAGAGATGGATGCAGGCGGTTTGGACGCGATTGTGATCAACACCTCCGGGTGTGGGACGACAGTCAAAGATTATGGCCACATGTTCCGCAATGATCCACTGGCTGCCGATGCGGCCCGGGTGTCGGCAATCGCGGTGGACGTGTCCGAGGTATTGATAAAGCTCGACCTTCCGAAGGGCGAACCAAAAAACACCAAAGTCGCCTATCACGCGGCCTGTTCATTACAGCACGGTCAACAGATCAAAACCTACCCGAAAGAGCTTTTGAAGAACGCAGGGTTCACGGTCCTAGAGCCAAAGGATAGTCATCTTTGCTGTGGGTCCGCAGGCACGTATAACCTGATGCAACCTGAAATCTCTGGCCAGTTGAAAGACCGTAAGGTGCAAACGCTTGAGGCGCTGACACCTGACATCATCTCAGCGGGTAACATTGGATGTATGATGCAAATCGGTAGTGCAACAGATGTGCCTATTGTTCATACAGTTGAATTGCTGGATTGGGCGACAGGTGGGCCAAAGCCACCTGCCCTAATGGCAAACAAAAACGCCACACCGGCTGTACCTATCCTGCGGTAGCGCCTTAATGTTGCCGTAGGGGTCAGCGACAAGGTCCTGCACTTCAGGTTAGGACTGCTTCATGATCCGATCACTTTGCTTCATTGCAGCGTTCGCCTTGTACGCGTGGACTGCAGCCGCCCAAACGGAATCCGCGCTTGTCACGTTGGAGACCCTTCAAGACAGCCAAGGCTGGGAAGCCGTCGGCAGGCTCGATGTGATCGACAAAGGGTTTTGTACCGCGGCTTTGATCAGCGACAAACTGCTGCTGACGGCGGCGCATTGCGTCTATGATGACAATAACGAACTGATTTCAGCTGATGAATTCAAGTTCCAAGCAGGTCTCAAGAATGGCCGGGCCGAGGCGACGCGCGGCATTGCCCGTTTGGTAGCCCACCCTGACTATGATCCTACTGGCGAAAGCGGGCGGGTGACAAACGTCGCCAAAGACATCGCAGTGCTTGAGCTAGACCAACCCATTCGCCGCACACGTATCCAACCGTTTCCTGTAGCACAACGGCCCTTGGCTGGTGACGAGGTCGCCATTGTTTCCTATGGAAAAGACAGATCAGAGGCACCCAGCCTACAAAAGGCCTGCACCGTTCTTGGCCACCAAAACGGCGCTCTTGTTATGAATTGCGAAGCAGAGTTTGGGTCCAGTGGATCCCCAGTATTTCGGCTTCAAAGCGGACGCGCCGAAATAGTATCTGTGATGTCAGCAATCGCACAAGCAGGCGGCAAGGAAGTCACACTGGGGACATCACTGCAAGAGCCATTGCAGGAACTGCTGGCGCATTTCGCGAACGTTGGCCCCGCACAATCGGGTGGGTCCCAGCGCTTGATCTCACTCGGTGACCGAAACACCACGGGCGCAAAATTTGTACGCCCCTAGGCCCACGCATCGCCCCTCTTGAAAACCTAATTCGACGCCACCACATTGAAGTTACGGGATCGCCAATATTGGGGTCCCCCAGTAACTGCCTGTCCCATATGGGAAGGCATCACATTGTTATCGCTTGATAAAGGATGACCTAAAATGCGTCGACTTGATTTAACACCACTTTACCGTGCCACTGTTGGCTTTGACCAAATTGCCGATCTGATGGATCGCGCACTCGCCAATGACGTGAGCCAAAACAGCTATCCCCCTTACAATATTGAGAAGACCGAAGATGACGGATGGCGTATCTCCATCGCTGTCGCAGGCTTTTCAGATAATGACCTTTCGATCGAAGTGCGCGACCGCGCGCTGGTCGTCACAGCCCGTAAGGCAGACGATGAAGCTGAAAAAACATACCTGCACCGTGGCATCGCCACCCGCGCATTTGAACGCCGCTTTACACTGGCAGATCACGTGCGCGTAACGGGTGCATCTCATGCTGATGGTATGCTGCACATTGAGTTGATGCGCGAAGTACCTGAAGCGTTGAAGCCACGGCGCATTGAAATCAGTAAAGCGCCAAAAAGTGACGCGAACCTCGTGGAAGCGGCATCCGTAAACTAAGAGCGTACTTCCAAACTGGAGGGGGCAAACTCCCTCCAGACCTTCCAAAGAATATTTGGTGCGTAGAACGCCCCCAATGGGCCGCTTTTTAGTTGTAAATCCAGCCCCCTAAAGCAGAGAATCGCTACTTCAGTTCTACTTCAACAAAGGACATCCGTGTGTCCCCACCGTTGATAACATTGTGTTTGATGCCCTTCTCGCGGCGATAAGCATCCCCTGCTGACACAGTCACGATGCGTGTTCCCCCACCGGGTTCTTCTAGCTGCATCGTGCAATCGGTCACAGCAGTGATGACGTAATCATATCCGTGTTCATGCCAACTCGTCTGCGCACCCGGCGCGAAATCAAACCGCGTTACCCGTACCCGATCATCGTCAACCAATTGCGTTGCAACAGCGTCCTTCATCAATGCGCCTCTGCCCAATTCGCGCCTTGTCCTGCATCAACTGCCAGTTTCACGTCAAGCTTCACAGCAGGATCGCTGGCGTTTTCCATGATGTCACGGGCCACGCCGATCAGATCGTCCACAGCGTCTTTTTCGACCTCAAAGATTAATTCATCGTGAACTTGCAGCAACATTTTCGCGGGCAGCCCTGCAATCGCATCCGGCATCCGCACCATTGCACGCCGAATTACATCAGCAGCCGTCCCTTGGATCGGCGCGTTGATCGCACCACGTTTCGCGAAACCAGCCCCCGGTCCTTTTGCATTAATCTCAGGCGTATGGATTTTGCGCCCGAACAGCGTCTGCACATACCCGTGGTCTTTCGCAAACTGAACAGTCTCGTCCATATAGGTGCGAATACCCGGGAAGCGTTCAAAATATCGGTCAATAAAACCTTGGGCCTGACTACGTGGAATGCGCAAATTCCGTGCAAGGCCAAAGCCTGAAATCCCATAAATCACACCAAAGTTAATCGCTTTCGCTTGCCTGCGAATATCCGGCGTCATCTCATCCATCGGGACATCAAACATTTCCGACGCAGTCATCGCATGGATGTCCTGTCCGTCCTTAAACGCCTGTTTTAGCGCATCAATCTTTGCGACATGTGCCAAAATCCGCAGCTCAATCTGGGAATAGTCGAGGGACACAAGAACCTTGCCCTCTTCCGCGATAAACGCCTCGCGAATGCGCCGCCCATCCTCAGACCGCACAGGAATATTTTGCAAGTTTGGATCAGTTGACGCGAGCCGCCCAGTGTTTGCGCCTGCGATGGAATAGGACGTATGCACGCGCCCAGTGTCCGCGTTAATATGCTCTTGCAGGGCATCTGTGTATGTTGATTTCAGCTTCGACAGCTGCCGCCAATCCAATACGAGACCGGGCATTTCGTGTTCCGTCGCGAGGTCTTCAAGGATATCCGCACCCGTCGCATAGGCCCCGGTTTTCCCCTTTTTGCCACCCGGCAAGGACATCTCATCAAACAGAATTTCGCCAAGCTGCTTGGGTGATCCAACATTAAACGACCGCCCAGCCTTTTCGTGAATTTCGGCCTCAAGTGCGGCCATCTTTTGGCTAAACGTATTCGACATGCGCGATAGCGTATCGCGATCCACTTTCACGCCGTGCCGTTCCATCTGCGCCAATACCGGCACCAATGGCCGTTCTAACGTTTCGTATACCGTCGTCACCCCAACCGTGTGTAACTTTGGCTTAAACATTTTCCAAAGGCGCAACGTGATATCCGCATCCTCAGCCGCGTAAGGCACGGCATCAGCGACAGGCACCCGATCAAACGTGATTTTGGATTTTCCAACACCCAACAGCGGCTTAATCGGAATCGCTGTGTGCCCAAGATACCGCTCAGACAACAGGTCCATGCCATGGTTATGTATGCCGCCGTGCATCGCATATGACATCAGCATAGTATCGTCGATTGGGGCGACCGTGATCCCAAGATTAGCAAAGATCTTGGTATCGTACTTCATATTCTGGCCGATTTTGATGATCGACGGGTCTTGCAACATTGGGGTAAGTAGTTTGAGGCAGTCCTCAAGACCCATCTGTCCTTCAGCCAAATCATCATTGCCAAACAAATCGTCCGCCTTGCCACCCTTGTGGGTCAGCGGGATATAACAAGCCTCGCCCGGCTCAACACATAATGAAATCCCGACCAATTCAGCCCGCATTTCATTAAGCGACGTGGTCTCCGTATCCACGGCGACATACCCGTGCGCATAAATCCGGTCGAGCCAGAGCTGCAAGGCCGCAGCATCGGACACATGCTCATATTTCTCAGCGTCAAATGGAACGGCCTCAGGTGCTGCCATCTCAACCACCGGAGCCTCTGCAATTACAGGTGCCGCAACACCCATCCGGTCCGCAATTCGCTTCAGGACTGTGCGAAATTCCATCTCGCCTAAGAACGCGAGCAGCTTTTCAGCGTCAGGTTCTTTCATCTCAAGCGAATCAAGATCAAACGGCAGGTCCATCTCACAATCGAGCTGAACAAGCCGCTTGGACAACTCAATCTGCGCCCTGTTGTCGATCAAAGTTTGTCGCCGCTTGGGTTGCTTAATTTCGCTCGCCCGATCCAACAGACTTTCCAGATCGCCATATTCGTTGATCAACAAAGCAGCGGTCTTGATCCCGATCCCCGGTGCGCCCGGCACGTTATCAACACTATCGCCAGCCAACGCTTGCACATCGACGACGCGGTCCGGCATCACACCAAATTTCTCATGCACACCGTCATTATCAATCCGCTTGTTCTTCATCGGATCAAGCATTTCAACGCCACCACCAACAAGCTGCATCAGGTCCTTATCGGAGGACACAATCGTTACGCGCCCACCGGCATCACGGGCTTGATGGGACAATGTTGCTATAATATCGTCAGCTTCAAAGCCTTCAATCTCTTCGCAAGCGATATTGAACGCGCGGGTCGCATCACGGGTCAGCGGCATCTGCGGACGCAAGTCCTCAGGCATCGCATCCCGGTTGGCTTTGTATTGGTCATACATATCATTGCGAAACGTATGGCTACCTTTGTCAAAGATAACAGCGACATGGGTAGCCGCATCAGGGCCCGTATTGCCCTCCATGTACCGCTGGAGCATGTTCACAAAACCAGAGACGGCCCCAATCGGCAGGCCATCAGACTTCCGCGTCAAAGGCGGCAACGCATGATATGCGCGAAAGATAAACGCTGATCCATCAATCAAATGCAGATGACAGCCTTTGCCAAATTGCTGGCCCATGTGAATATCCCCCAAGGTTTGTTGCATTGGTTTTGCCATGTTCCAGACGCGTCTACTAGTCGGTTTACGCCTTAG
>JAPKCP010000415.1 GCA_028822885.1 Yoonia sp.
GCTTTAGGTGCACGGCGCATCGGGGCAAAGTTGCTTGCGATGCGCCATGATAGGGCAATCTTTCGGCCACCTTACGGCGATGGCTACCGTTACTTGTTGGCGTTGCTGGGTATTGCAGCAACTACCTCCTCCGGTGTTTCGGCTTTACTCTCGAAACGGGCTTTGCGAAGGCGCGCTGTCTTGGCGTCCCGTATCTCGGCGTCTTCGTCGTTTATTTGCCGTACGATGCGCGCGGTTTTGTCCAGCGGCGTTTCTTTGTGGGCTATCGCGGTCGCATTAACAGTGGTGTTTGCCAGTTTGGCCATCATAGAATTTCCTTAACTTATTTGTTTCTTTGACTGCGTTGCAGACAAGCAAGCGGGCTTGAGATGTGTAAGTGCTACGGGCGATTGGACTGCTCGCTTTGAGATGGCGGCGCTAAATCTGCCAACAAGGTGCGCGGTTGCCATTCTAGCCCAGTAACCCAAACCTGAAGGGCTATGCCGCCTCCGGCACGACCAATACAGGACAAGGTGCTGATCTTGAGGCCCTGCTAAACAAGGACGGGTCGAACAAACCTTCGAGCCAAGAGCGGTTCGGGGAACCAACCACGATGACATCAGCATTACAGTCATTGGCATAGTCGGCGATCACGTGTTCAATCTGGCCACCGCGTACTTCAATCTCTGTCTCGACCCCTGATCCGTTTTCAACCCGCAACTCGGCAAGTTGCTGACTGCGGTCTTCAATGATCTGAGTGTTATCTATCGCGACCAAAGGGACGGAGGTACCAAAGGGGCTTGCTGCCGCTAGTCCAACCCCCTCAAGCTCTGTCGAGACGACATTGAGCAAGTACACTTTGCCGCCCGCACCCTCGGCCATGTCATAGGCAACTTCTGCGATGTTGCTGTTCAAATCCTGATCGGCGGTGGTCACGACCATGATCCGGCGAAAACGGGTGTTTGGCCGACTTGGGCCATCTACAGACTCGGGCTCTTTGATTAACTCAAGCTGGATAAGGGCGGATTGAAGGTCCTTGGCGCTATACGCTGGAATGCCACCAATCAGGCCTTCAGCCGTCGCTTCAACCATCTGTTCTGCATCAAGAACCATTGATCGCAAAACTTTCTCTTTGTCATCACGGCTGAGCTTGCCGTCTTTCAGAACGTGTTCTGGTGTTTCGTAATAAGGTGTGGGGTTTGTTATTCTCATTTTGGCGTAGAAAGTCATGCGTCTCCTCTAAGCCGAGATTGGATACCAATCTGGTGTTGTGGTTGATTGAAGTGTTTTTTCGGCCACCTCGTCTGGTGGGGTCGACTTGGAACCTATGGGCGGCATGGAAGGGGCTGTTCCAACGCACACTTCTAACCCCGCTCTCATGAGGGCTTTCTAGTTCCAACAAGGTCATACGTATGTTAAACAATAAGAAAAATCAAGGTTAGTAAAAATTTGAGTGACGAACCCGATAGTCAGAGGCCTTTTCCGATGTGTGTGAAAGATGACATATTCAGACGCTAAGAGCGCGTTTCCTGTCGGTGCGAAAACTTCCATTTGGAACAATGTTTCTGGAAAGAAAGGAGGGCGATTGGGTTGCCGAAAACGCCCGATTTGGACTTTAGAAAACCAGGAGCCGGGTCCATAAATTGGTAAGCGGCACATCTACAGTCAAAGACCGGTTGAAACCGCCCCGCGACTTGGAGGTTGAACCTGCGCGAAGCGAATGGCGGTTTGGATTTGACGGGTTCTGACACCATTGAATGGCTGTACTGGTGAAATCCGCTGCACTGCAGAATATACGCTGCTGCACATGAGAAGATTTTCTGCATGAGCATTAGCTGCACCAGCAAAAGACGGCTTCGTCCGCACAGCAGACCTCGGCACTCCCCGCAGCGAACGTCCACTGTCCCGGTCATGACCACGCGGCGAGGACGGACAGGTCCAGAGATGGGCGCTATGGGTTGATTGATGGCCGGGGGGATCGGTCAGGGGTTGCGCGTGTGTGCTGTGCGGACAAAGTGAGCTTTCGCTGCGGCTGCGCCAATGGCTGCTTTCGTGTTAAAGACCGGCGCTGTCTCCCAACCCAAGAAAGAAC
>JAPKCP010000416.1 GCA_028822885.1 Yoonia sp.
CCGTGTTTGCAGCACGTGACGCGGCTTGGGTACAAGCGCGTCATTGTGTTCCCATATTTCCTATTTTCAGGCATTCTGATTGACCGGATTTATGGGTTTACGGATCAAGTTGCTGCTGAACATCTGGATATTGATTTTGTGAAGGCTGGATATTTGGGCGACCACCCGCAGGTGCTCGCTACGTTTGCTGAGCGGATCATGGAGCAGGACAGTGATACGCCTCCGCCAAATTGTGGAACGTGTCAGTACCGGACGCAGGTTCTGGAAGTTGGCGGCGAAGATGTCCGCCAGATCACGCCAGAGCAACGTGAAAAGCTATCTGCTGCGAAGGGTGGGAGCCATCCCGCATTTGCGAAGGTGCCGCCGCCAACATGCGTGTTGTGTAAGTATCGCACCGCCGTGATTGGGTTTGAGACTGAAGTAGGCGCCGTTCAAGAAAGCCATCACCACCATGTTGAAGGCCAGGGCGCGAATGCACCCGGGTCTAACGTCGTGGATTGTAAATTATGTGATACGTTCTGTACCGGGATGTGTCGTCTACAAGCTGCGGACCATCACCAGCATGACCATGATCACGGTCATAGCCATGATCACGACCACCAACACGCCGTTTATCCGCATGCGAAACACCCGCATGGACCGGAAAGTGCGCGCAAGACCAAGTCTTAATTAAACTAATGCGAAAGCCTGCCAGTGCGCCCCTATGAAAAAGACCCAAGTGCGATCTATGCCGCCAGCTTTGCGACCGTGCGTCGCGAGGCTAAGTTGGAACGGTTTGCACCCGCGATGCAGCCAGTTGTCACGCGGCTGATCCACAGTTGTGGGATGATCGAGATTGCAGATCGGTTGGTGTTTTCACCGGGTGCGGCCCAAGCTGGGCATGACGCGCTGGTCGCAGGCAAGCCAGTGCTGTGTGATTGTGAGATGGTTGGTGCTGGGATTATTCGCCGGTACTTGCCTGCGGGCAATGAGGTTATCGTGACGTTAAATGAACCGTCGGTTCCGGATCGGGCGAAATCTATAGGGAATACGCGGTCTGCTGCTGCGGTTGAGCTGTGGGAAGAGCATCTTGAGGGTGCTGTTGTTGCTATTGGAAATGCCCCGACTGCGTTGTTCCATCTGCTTGAGCTGATTGATGCGGGTGGTCCAAAACCTGCACTGATCCTTGGATTTCCGGTTGGATTTATCGGAGCCGCTGAAAGCAAGGCTGAATTGGCCGCAAATGCGCGTGGATGTGATTTTATTGCGCTGCGTGGGCGACGTGGTGGATCGGCGATGGCCTCTGCTGCGGTGAATGCCTTGGCCGCTGGTTTGCCGGAGGACGGCGTATGACGTCGCCTTGGTTACATGTTGTTGGGATTGGCGAAGACGGGTTGGATGGGCTTGTGCCTGCAACTCGTGCTGTCGTTGAGGCCGCTGAGGTGATCCTTGGTGGAAGCCGTCACCATGAATTGGCGGGGGCCGTAAAGGCAGAACGCATTGCTTGGCCAACGCCGTTTGATGCGATGATTGAGACGATCCAAGGATTGCGTGGTCGGCGTGCTGTCGTTCTCGTCACAGGTGACCCCTTGTGGTTTTCTGTTGGTGCCCGGATTGGGCGCGCGATTGATCCGTCTGAGATTGTGTATCATCCACAATTGTCCGCGTTTCAGCTGGCTGCTGCGCGGATGGGGTGGTCATTGCCAGATGTCGAGACGCTGACCGTGCATGGCCGTCCGGTTGAGCAGATGATCGCGTTTATTCAACCAGATGCACGTCTGTTGGTTTTGACGACTGGGGCAGAAACCCCGGGTCAGATTGCTGCTTTTCTGGCCGTGCGTGGGTTTGGGCAGTCAAAGTTGACTGTTTTGGCTGCGATGGGTGGCAAGGATGAGGTGCGGTTCGATGGGATCGCAGCAACTTGGGATCATGTCGTGCCTGCGTTTAATACACTGGCCGTGGAGTGTATTGCAGCCCCCGATGCGGCGTTGTTACCGCGGGTTCCGGGATTAGCAGATTCGCTTTTTCAGTCTGATGGCACGATGACAAAGCAGGAAATTCGCGCTGCGACCGTGGCTAAGTTGATGCC
>JAPKCP010000125.1 GCA_028822885.1 Yoonia sp.
AGTAAAGTAAGCGGCGTCTGCGGGACGCGAAGTAAGCCCCGCAGACAAGATTAAATAGCGACAGGCTTGCCGGTTTGGCAGCTTTCAGTCGCAGCATCTGCTAGCATTTGAGCCTTTAAGCCGTCATAAATTGTGGGGGTCACAGCCACCCCGTCATTCAGACACGCCACAAAATGCTCCATCTCGCGGCGATACGCACTTTCATACCGCTCAAGAAAGAAGTTGAGCGTTGGGGCGCGGCGATACCCAGCCTCAGTCGCAACCTCAACGGTGTTCTCAAGATGGTTCTCAGCGCGGAGCATCCCCTTTGCGCCATGCACTTCGATCCGCTGATCATAGCCGTAGGATGCACGCCGTGAATTACTGATCTGGCAGATTTTGCCCGACGCAGTTTTCAGCATGACACCGGCAGTATCCACATCACCAGCCTCGCCAATGGCAGAGTCTACCAATGCAGACCCGTAAGCGACCACCTCAACCGGGTCCTCGCCCAACAGGAAACGCGCCATATCAAGGTCATGGATCATCATGTCGCGAAAGATGCCGCCGGATGATTTGATATAGGACAATGGGGGTGGGGACGGATCGCGCGACAGGATCGTCACCAACTCAACATCACCAATTTCACCCGCTGATATCCTTGTTTGGACATTGGCAAAACTAGGGTCAAAGCGGCGGTTAAAGGCAGTCATGAATGCCACGCCTGTCTCTTCAACGACAGCGATTAATTCACGAATACGGCCAGCAGACATGTCTACAGGCTTTTCACAAAAGATGGCTTTGCCAGCCTTTGCCGCAGCCATAATCAGACCGTAATGTGTGTCGGTTGGGGTGCCAACCACAACGGCGTCCACATCATCAGACGCCATAATCGCGTCGTTGTCGCGTACTTCAGCGCCAAGTGAGTGAGCCAAGGTCTGTGCGGTTTCAGGGAAGAAATCGGACACAGCGGTCACGCTGGCGTTTTCCATGCCGCGCACAGTGCGGGCGTGAACCTGACCGATGCGCCCAGCGCCCAGTAATGCAAGTCGTATCATATTGTCAGCCCTTCATATTGGGTGCAGAAAACGCCCGTAAAACTTGCATTGCAGCAGCCTGCACGGGGTCATGGGTTTCTTTTAGGATGGTATTGCGGTCAAATCTGTCTAGGTCTGCGTTCACAGCTGTACGCAACGCAGCACCGAATGCCATGCGCAACTCAGTGCCGATGTTAAATTTACACACATGCGATGTCGTTGCCAGAAGTGTGCGTTGATCAATGGGAACCCCTGATCCGCCGTGTATGACCAGTGGAACAGTCGTCAAAGCTTCAATCGTCTTGATACGATCCAGATCAAGCCCGCCTGACTTGTCCTGCTGCAAATGCACGTTACCTACTGACACTGCCATCGCATCCACACCCGTTTCGGCTGCGAAAATCGCTGCTTCTTCAGGATCAGTACCGGCTGAGGCCTCACCGTTGTCGTACCCGACAAACCCGATCTCACCCTCGCAAGAAATCCCGGCGGTGTGGGCCATGTCCGCGATCTTTTTTGTTTCCGTGATATTATCTTTCAACGCCTTGCGGGAGCCGTCAAACATCAAAGATGTAAACCCGCTATCCAACGCCTCAGAACAGTCATCATAGGTGTAGCCGTGATCCAAATGGGCAACGACAGGCACTGAAGCAGCCTCTGCCAAATGGCGGAACATTTTCCCCAAGATCGGGAGCGGCGTATGCTCGCGGCACCCGGGGCCAGCTTGCAAGATCAGTGGGCACCCAAGCGCCTCAGCGGCGGCGATATAGGCGCGCATATCCTCCCAACCAAGTGTGACCAGACCGCCAACAGCGTAGCCATTTTTGAGAGCCGGTTGCAGGACGTCTTTAAGAGTGACGAGGGGCATGCGTGTTCCTTAAGTGGTGCGCTTGCTGGAGGGTTTGAGAGCCTCCGGCGGGGATTTAGAAAGAACCAAAGAAGCCAGAAAGGTGTAGCTTACTTGAATTTCGCGATCATGTCTTTGATGCCCGGAATGGTTTCCAGCTGATCTGCGTGTGATGGTTGAAAATACTGCACGAGGCTACGCTGAGATAGACCACCAAGGATGGTGAAATAATACATTTCATAGCCCGGGAGAACGGCGCAAGGATGATAGCCAGAGTCGAGGCAAATCGTGGACCCATCAACGAGATGATACGCATCGCCCGCTTTTCCGTCTTCGCGCTGAAGCATTTGCACACCAGAGCCATGGTTCGGTTTGAAGCGGAAATTGTAGGTCTCATCGTGACGTGTCTCTAGCGGCAGGCGATCGGTGTCATGCTTGTGAGATGGGAAACCTGACCAGCCACCGGCACCAACCGTGAACAGTTCAGACACCAGTAGGCGTCCAACCTTGTCGTGGTATTTCGTGCCGAGGATGTGCTTGATCTTACGGTGCGTTTTTGTGTCGTCAGAGCCGTATTGGATTTTGTCGAGCTCATCTGCACGGACTGCAAACGCGTCGAGCACTTTGTCGTAGCGGGCCCCAGCGATGAACACTTCTGCCTCATCTGATGTGCAAACCATTGTGGCTTTGGCGGCTGTTGGGACGTAAACGCCTTCTGGCTCGCCGTCCCAAACGTCCACAGTACGTAGGCCAAGGCCGTTGCATTTGAAACCTTCAATATCGATGTCGAGGGTCCCGGTGGCAGGGACGATGCACGTCTCATAGCCTGGCACCATATATTCGAACGCCTGACCCTTTTTCAGCTTCACAATGTTGAAGTAGTTCAGCGGCACTGTCGCGTCATCCACATCCACAATTGGCTTATTTTCGTTATCAAATGGAGCGATATGCATGTCGCTTATCCTTCTTGGGCCGGGATAGAGGGTCCGGGGTGTGTATTCAAAAATTCAGTGAGATCAGCAGGGTAGGGCATCGCAGGCGCGCATCCCGGTTTGCCCACGACGATGGCCGCACAGGCAGAACCGCGCAAGACCGCCTCTTCCAGATCGCACCCATCCGCGATTGATGACAGCATTCCCGCCATGAAACTATCGCCAGCGCCGGTTGGCTTCAGCGCCGTTACATTATAAATGCCAGTGCGAATTTCGCTGTCTTTGGTGATGGTGATCGCGCCATGCTCGCCCATTTTATAGACAACAATGCTGGCCGTCGTTCTGGCCAATTCGCGTGCCTTTTCGAGGCCTTTTTCGATGCCACCAGCCATAAAGCCGAACTCTTCATCGTTGCCGACGATCACATCAGACAACGCACCTGCGCGGGACAACACGTCTGCCGCGACTTCTGGGGATGGCCAACTATAGGGCCGATAATCGACGTCAAAGATAATCGGCAGACCAGCCTTGCGGGCTAGATCGAAGGCAGTGAATGCCGCTGTGCGCGACGGTTCTGCGGCGAATACCGTGCCTGCTGTGACCAATGCGCCAAAGCGGCTATAGTCGACTGCTTGGGCGTCTGCCACTGTCATCTCAAAGTCGGCGGCGCCGTTGCGATAGATCACCGATTGGTGGCCAACAACGCGGGATTCGTACAGCGCGAGGGAATTGCGGGCCTCACCACCGACCGTTTTCACATAGGTATCATCGACGCCATATTTGCGCAGCATCCGCTGGCAGGATCGGCCCACGGCATCGTCTGACACGCATGTTACAAGGGCGGATTTCCCACCCAGCTTCACGATCCCGGCGGCGATATTGGCAGATGATCCGCCCATATCGACGGACAACGATGTGGCCTCTTCGACTCCAACGCCAACGTCTGGAAACAGGTCCATTCCGACCCGACCCACAACTACAAAGTCGTTGCGTTTGATCCCCGCTATCACATCCATATCAGACGCCCTTCCGCTGTTTGGAGCGTGAGGATTCCCAATCGACATGTGCATCGCGGACCTTGTCCGACGTTGTGATATGCGGCGTGCCGACTTCCCACCATGTGTGGCCTTCAGTCGTCCAGCCTTCATAGGGATCGACGTTCATCACGATGACGCTGGTGTTTGTCGCGGCCTTCGCACGCACAAACGCTTCTGCCAATTCAGCAGGGCTCGACACAGTTTCGGCGTTGGCTCCCATCGCGCGGGCATGGGCCTCAAAATCAACCCTTACTTGGTTAACAGCGGTTGGAGTATCCGCAATCAGGTTATTAAAGCTCTCGTTGCCAGTGTTGTTTTGCAGCTTGTTGATGACGGCAAAGCCACCGTTATCCAGCACACAAACGATCATCTTCTTACCTGTCAAAACGGCAGAGTAGATGTCGGAATTCATCAGCATATAGGACCCGTCACCCGTAAAGATCACGGTATCATTGTCGGGTTCGTTTTCAGCCTGCGCAATTCTTGCACCCCAGCCACCAGCGATCTCGTAGCCCATGCAAGAGAACCCGAATTCAACATCCACAGTCCCAATATCAAGCGTGCGCCAGTTGGCTGTCACTTCAGCAGGCAACCCGCCAGCGGCGGCAACAACCCTGTCGCGCGGCTCCATCAACGCATTCACGACGCCAATCGCTTGGGCGTATGAATTTGGACGATTCCCCGGTTTCACGTTTTCTGCGACATAGGCGTCCCATTTGGTGCGCTCGCCTTGGGCAAAGGCTTTCCACGCGTCTGGCGCTTTGTAATCGCAAGCCATTGCAGTCAAAGATAACTTCGCATCCCCAACCACAGTCATCGACATGTGTTTCGCGGCATCATGACGCCCAACATTCACGCCAACGATCTTTGCGTCATGGGCAAACGCAGTCCACGATCCAGTTGTGAAATCCTGCATCCGCGTCCCGACAGCCAAAATAACATCAGCCTTCTCAGCCACGCTATTTGCGCTATCTGACCCAGTCACGCCAAGTGGCCCGCAGTTCAGGGGATGGGTGGCAAGCATATTTGCACGGCCTGCAATTGTCTCAACGACAGGAATTCCGGTCGCTTCGGCAAAGGCGGTTAATTCAGCGACAGCGCCCGAATACTGAATACCGCCGCCTGCAATAATCATTGGTCTCTTGGCAGCCTTCAACAAGGCCACTGCGTCAGCAACCTCCGCCACATCTGGTGCCTGACGCCGGATGCGATGCACCCGCTTATCGAAGAACGACAGTGGATAATCATACGTCCACCCTTGGACGTCTTGTGGCAAGCCAATGAACGCAGGACCGCAATCAGCCGGGTCCAACATGGTATTCAACGCAGCAGGCAACGAATTAATAACCTGAGCCGGATGCGTGATCCGATCCCAAAACCGGGACACAGCTTTGAACGCGTCATTCACGCCAAGCGTTGGGTTTCCAAAATGCTCTAGCTGTTGCAAAACTGGGTCGGGCAGGCGGGTTAAAAACGTATCGCCACACAGCATCAACATCGGCAATCGGTTCGCATGGGCCAAGGCTGCAGCGGTTAACAAGTTTGCAGTACCGGGACCAGCCGAGGCTGACGCGAACATGAACCGACGCCGTAAATGGTACTTTGCATAGGCAGCCGCCGCAAACCCCATTCCTTGTTCATTCTGTCCACGATAAACCGGAAGTTCATCGCGGTGATTATACAACGCTTCACCCAAACAGGTGACGTTCCCGTGCCCAAAGATGCCAAAGCCACCCCCGCAGACACGGGTCTCAACCCCGTCGATTTCGATATATTGCGCTGCAAGCCAGCGGATGATGGCTTGGGCAGTGGTGAGGGTCACGGTGTTGTTTTCGGTAGTCATGCGTTTCGCCCATTGACGGTCATTCGATTCCTAGGTTACTCATTTTGCAACCGGTTGCAAACCGTATTTTGATGGGATGTGCTATGACACAAATTGGGATCGGCATTGTCGGCGGCGGCTACATGGGCAAAGCGCATGCTGTGGCACATTCTGCGGTTGGTGCATTGTTTGATACAGCACTGCGGCCACGGCTTGAAATGGTCTGTGCAACGAACGACGTATCCGCTGAAAAATACCGCAAAGCCTATGGTTTTCAACGGGCTACGTCTGATTGGAAAATGCTGGTAATGGACGAAAAGGTTGAGGCCATCGTCATCGCCTCGCCGCAGTCCACACACCGTGAAATAGCAGAGCTTGCATTCACACTAGGTAAACCCGTCTTCTGTGAAAAGCCGCTTGGCCGCGACGTTGCAGACAGCCGTGCAATGGCAGCCGCCGCTGAAAAAGCTGGCGCCATAAACATGAGCGGTTTCAACTACATCCGCACACCAGCCAGCCAATACGTCAAACAATTGCTAGACGATGGAATCATCGGTGAAATCACCGGATTTCGCGGCGAACATACCGAAGATTTCATGGCTGATCCGTCCGAGCCCGCAACTTGGCGGACGCAAGGCGATGCAAATGGCTGTATGGGCGATCTCGCGCCACACCCAATTAACTGCGCGCTGCGCCTAATGGGGCCAATCGACAGGCTCATCGCTGAGGTCGAAACCGTCTACAAAACCCGCCTGGGCGGTGAAGTCACCAACGACGACCATGCGCAAATCATGTGCCGATTCGCGTCGGGCATCCTTGGGTCGATCTATGTCAGCCGTGTCGCGACGGGCAAAAAGATGGGCTATTCCTACGAGATCACAGGGTCCAAAGGGGCGATCCGCTTTGATGGTGAAGACCAAAATGCGGTCCACCTTTACAAAATGGACGGGCCAGAGGCGCAACGCGGCTTTACCAAAATCCTAACGGGTCCAGCGCACCCTGATTACAAACCTTTCTGCCTCGGCCCTGGTCATGGGACGGGTTACCAAGACCAAATCACCATCGAGGCCAAGGATTTCCTGACCGCAATCCACACTGGTAAGAATATCTGGCCAACATTCCGTGATGGAATGGAGGTCAACCAAATCGTAGCTGCGTCGCTCGCCTCTTCGAAGGCAAAGACTTGGCTCAACGTCACCGACTTCTGAAGAAAGCGACAGTCATGACAATACGTATCGGCAACGCACCCTGCTCTTGGGGTATCGAATTCGCATCTGATCCCGCTTACCCAACGTGGCAATCGGTCCTGAGCCAGTGCGCAGGTGCAGGCTACAAGGGTATCGAGCTTGGCCCAATTGGCTACATGCCAGAAGACCCAGCGGTTCTGGCGCCGGAGCTGGTTAGCCAAGGCATGTCCATCATTGGTGGTGTTGTGTTTCGCCCATTCCACGATGCGGACAAATGGGACGAGGTCCTTGATGCTTCAAAACGTACTTGCGAAGCCCTTGTCGCGCACGGCGCAAAACACCTTGTTCTAATTGACAGCATCTCACCACGCCGTGCCCCAACCGCGGGCCGTGCGGATGAAGCCGAACAAATGGATGATGCAGAATGGGCAGCGTACCGCGATCGGATCGCTGCAATCGCGAAAATGGGCACCAAAGACTATGGCCTCACTGTTGGTATCCACGCCCACGCGGGCGGCTTTATGGATTTTGAACCTGAACTTGAACGACTGTTATCCGAAGTAGATGAAGGCATCCTTAAAATCTGCTTCGATACAGGCCACCATTCCTACGCGGGCTTTGACCCCGTTGCGTTCATGAAGCGGCACATTAACCGCATTAGCTACATGCACTTCAAAGACATCGACCCGGTGGTTAAAGCCGACGTCGTTAAAAATCGCACAGATTTTTACAAAGCCTGCGGCCAAGGCATTTTCTGCAACCTCGGCCAAGGCGACGTTGACTTCCCAGCTGTCCGCCAAGTCCTGCTTGATAATAATTTTGAGGGCTGGTGTACGGTCGAACAAGACTGTGACCCTTCCGTGCCGGGCACGCCTTTGGAAGACGCAGAAGAAAATCGCAAATATCTTGAGTCCATCGGCTTCTAGCTGCGGATTTCGCACGTGCAGTGTACGCGCTGTGCATACCTCTTTTACGGAAAGATAAGTTAATGACAAAGCTAAAATGGGGCATGATCGGCGGCGGCGAAGGCAGCCAAATCGGGCCAGCGCACCGCCTCGGTTCCGGCCTCGACGGGTTGTTTGAATTCACCGCTGGGGCACTTGATCACCGGCCCGAGTATGGCATCGATTACGGTCAGCGTTTGGGCCTTGGTGACCGGGCGTACGGCGGCTGGGAAGACATGCTTGCGGCTGAGAAAAAGCGCTCCGACAAAGTTGATATCGTAACCGTCGCTACACCAAATTCTACGCATTTTGAGATTACAAAAGCCTTCCTTGAAGGTGGTTTCCACGTGTTGTGCGAAAAGCCAATGACGATGACCGTCGAAGAAGGCGAAGCCATTGTAGAGATTGCCAAAAAGACGGGTAATATCTGTGCCGTAAATTACGGGTATTCTGGTTACTCACTCGTGCGGCACATGAAAGCGATGATCGCACGTGGCGACATTGGTAAAGTCCGTGTCGTGAACGCAGAGTTTGCCCACGGCCACCACGCCGATGCAGAAGACGCGGACAATCCACGCGTCCGCTGGCGGTACGATCCGGCGCAGGCTGGCGTGTCCGCCCAATTCGCAGACTGCGGCATTCACGCAATGCACATGGCGTCGTTTGTAACAGGCCAAGAAGTCACAAAGCTGTCGGCAGACATCGTTTCAGCCATCCCGGTGCGGACGCTCGAAGATGACGCAATGGTTAACTTCCGCATGGACGGCGGCGCAGTCGGTCGCCTTTGGACAAGTTCCATCGCTATCGGCCGCCAGCACGGCCTCGGTATTCAAGTCTTCGGTGAAACAGGTGGCTTGCGTTGGTCGCAAGAGCAGCCCAACCAACTGTTCTACATGCCTCTCAACCAACGCCTGCAAATCATCGAACGAGGTGAGGCAAACTTGTCTCCAGAAGCAGACCGCACAACACGCGTCACCATCGGTCACGCCGAAGGCATGCCGCTTGCTTTTGCAAATATCTATAAGGACTTGGCTGAAGCGATCAACGCGCGCAAAGAAGGCCGCGTGATGGATCCAGCAGCGAACCTCTACCCACGGGCAGAGGATGGTTTACGGTCTATGGCAGCTGTTGTGGCCGTTGCAGAATCTGGCAAAGCAGAGGGCAAATGGCTCGACGCCCGCCCACCGATGTTCCGCTAAAATGACAAAGCTGGGGCCGCGATAAAACGCAGGCCCCAGCTTCTTTGGTTTCTTCTAAATCCCCGCCGGAGGCTCCCGCACTCTCAGTAAAATCAACGGTTAAGTATTAACCTGCAGCCTCAGCCGTCAGCCGATCCATCATTTCGCAGACAGCTGCTTCGTCGCTGCTTGCATTCGCCGTCTCAAGCTCAGTTTGCATCTGTACAACAATGGCTTGCGCCCTTGCTGGATCAACAGCATTCAACGTCTGTACCGCAGCGATCAACGCGCCTTGCTTGGCTTGCACATCTTCTGCCGTACAGGCAAATGCGGTGGCCGCAG
>JAPKCP010000126.1 GCA_028822885.1 Yoonia sp.
TTGTTATCACGAACACTAACCTGCATGTGGTTTTCACCACCTCTCTAAGTTGGATTTGCAATAAGTTGCAGGAAGTGGGCATATAGCAATGTCGCCCTATCTTGTCAAAGGTCCAAAGGGAGGTCCGTAATGACTATATCTGTTGATCCAATGCGCGTGAAACTGGTTGAGGCCGCATTGCCCCATGTTGCCTTTGATGGCTGGGGTATGGAGACGTTTAAATCCGCTGCGGCTGACGCTGAGATGGATTTAGCAACTGCGCGAAGCCTGTGTCCACGCGGTGCCACCGATCTTGCAGTTACCTTTCACCGGATGGGTGATTCTGCGATGGCTGAGGCGCTGGCTGGCACTGACTTAGAGGGTATGCGATTTCGCGATAGGGTAGCCCACGCCGTTCGGCTGCGCCTTGCTGCTGTGGATGACAAAGAGGTCGTGCGCCGTGGATCAACCTTGTTTGCCCTGCCCCATATGGCCCCTGAAGGTGCCAAACTGATTTGGGGGACGGCTGATGCGATTTGGAACGCACTTGGCGATACGTCTGATGATGTCAATTGGTACACGAAACGGGCGACTTTATCCGCCGTTTATGGGTCCGTCGTGTTGTATTGGCTCGGTGATGATAGTGTCGATGGTCAAGCGACTGATGCGTTTATTGATCGCCGTATTGATAATGTAATGCAGTTTGAACGGGTGAAATCTGCAGCCCGCGACAATGCCGCGCTAAAGCCGTTGACCACCCTGCTGGGTCGCTTAACCGCTGGGATCAAAGCCCCCGGTCAGACGATGCGCGATGACCTACCCGGCATGTGGCGCGACCCAAAGTAATTCTGAGAAGGCGATGATGATGACTATCCCCAAGCAAGCCCGCGTTGTGAAAATTGCCCAGCATGGTGGCCCTGACGTTTTGACGCCAGATGTCGCGGACGTGCCTGAGGCGGCGCACGGCGAAGTGTTGATCAAGATCGCTTATGCAGGGGTGAACCGGCCTGACGCTTTACAGCGTGCCGGGCTTTATAATCCGCCCAAGGGTGCGAGCCCCTTGCCCGGGTTGGAATGCGCCGGTGAAGTCGTCGGAATTGGGCCGGGTGTCACCGCTTGGGCCGTAGGGGATCAAGTGTGCGCGCTGCTACCCGGTGGTGGGTATGCTGAATTTGCAGTGACCCCTGCTGCGCATTGTTTGCCCGTGCCCGATGGGATGAGTTTGAAGCAAGCCGCTTGCCTGCCTGAGACGTTTTTCACTGTCTGGTCCAATGTGTTTCAGCGCGGCGGTTTGCAAGCCGGAGAACGGTTCTTGGTGCATGGCGGCTCGTCCGGGATTGGGACGACGGCTATTCAATTGGCCAGCGCGTTTGGGGCGCGTGTTTTTACGACCGCTGGCACAGATGAAAAGTGCGCGGCTTGTGTCGCGTTGGGCGCTGAACAGGCCATCAATTATCACGACGCTGATTTCGGTGAGGTGATGCAAGGCGTTGGTGGCGCGGACGTAATCCTTGATATGGTTGGCGGGTCGTATATGCAGCGGAATTTGACGGCGCTCGCAGATGACGGGCGGCTTGTTCAGATCGCGTTCTTGCAGGGTATGAAAGCCGAGTTGAATATGCTGCAACTGATGACACGGCGGCTGACGATGACAGGATCAACGTTGCGACCACAATCCGATCTGGCGAAGGCGCGGATTGCGGCGGCGTTGCGTGAAAAGGTGTGGCCATTGCTCGCAGCGGGCAAAATTGCCCCTGTCATGGATCAAGAGTTTGCTTTGGACGACGCCGCACTTGCGCATACCCGCATGGAAAGCAGCGCGCACATCGGGAAGATCGTGTTGCGTGTGAACGGCTAATCTAGGTGCGATTTTTCTCGAAAAATCATACGAATTTTCGAGAAAATTCGGGGCTTTAACGCGGCGGCGTTCGCCCAGTTACCCGCATGATAAGGGAAACGCGCGGTGTCGTCCCTGTCTCAACCCGTGATCTGCTGCGCAACACGGGTGTGTTGACCGAATTGCCCGCACCGCTTTCACGCAGTACAATGTAAATTCCTGAGCAGATAATAATGCCAGCCCCAATAGCAGTATTGAGGTCAATCACTTCGCCGAAGAACGCAAAGCCGTAAATACTTGCCCAAATGATTTGGGAATATTGCATCGGCGCGATGATCGTCGCCTCTCCGTTTTGATAAGCAGCAATGATCATCCGTTGTGCAAACCATGCAAAGGCCGCAACAAAGCCAAGCATGCCCAAATGTTCAATTGGCATCGGCACATAAACCAATGGCAACAGCGCGGCCATGACAACGAAATTCACGACCATCGGATAGAGCAGCATCACAACTGGGCGTTCCTCAGCTCCGATTTTACGAACCACGATGGCTGCCACGGCCCCACCTGTCGCCGTCATCAGTGCGGCCGCGTGGCCCAATGTCAGTTCTGTTGATCCGGGTCGCAAGACGACCATCACCCCAGCCAAACCCACGAGAACCGCCATCCAGCGCCGCAGACGAACTTTTTCACCCAAAACAGGAATCGCGAGGATTGTGATCATCAGCGGTGAGGCGAAGATAATCGCGTAAACTTGTGCCAATGGCAGGACGGAAAATGCATAGAACGCAGACACGCCCGTGACCACTGCCGCCACTGTGCGCAAGGCCAACCACCACGGGTGGCGCGGGATCAACGTGCCCGCCGTCGCGTCCCGCATCAGCATCACAGTGGCCAAAGGAAACGACAAAAGAACGGAGAAGAACACGATTTGGATCGGCGAATAATACCCACCCAAAATCTTAATAAACACATCATGCGTTGAGAATATCCCAAACGCACCAAGCGCAAAAAGCGCACCTTTCGCATTGGGTGTCATGATATGATCCTTTGTTACCGCTACCAGTGCTTAGTGCAAAACCGTTTGCTTCCCGTCAAGCGTGTCAAACAAAAAGGGCCGCCCTGATCGGCGGCCCTTCGTAAAATGCATAGCTTAGCTTAGAGTGACGCGTCGAGCGCCGCGAGGATCACATCGCCCATTTGGGTCGTGGAAAGCGGTGTGCCGTCCTCTGGCCCCATCAAATCGCCAGTCCGTGCACCATCAGCGAGGACTTTTTCGATGGCTGCTTCAAGGCGATCTGCCTCTGCGCCGTTATCGAAAGAATACCGCAGCGCCATTGCAAAGCTCAGGATACACGCGATTGGGTTCGCTTTGCCTTGACCGGTGATGTCTGGTGCTGACCCGTGAACTGGTTCGTACATCGCCTTTGGACGCCCATTTTCCATGGGCAAGCCAAGGGATGCGGATGGCAACATGCCAAGCGATCCAGTCAGCATCGCCGCACAATCGGACAGGATGTCACCAAACAGATTGTCGGTATAGATCACGTCAAACTGCTTTGGTGCACGCACCAACTGCATCGCACCGTTGTCGGCGTACATGTGGGACAATTCAACTTCAGGGTAATCCGCGTGAACTTCGGTCACGACGTCGCGCCACAAGATACCGGATTCCATGACGTTGGCTTTTTCCATGGAACACAACTTTTTGCTGCGTTTCATTGCCATTTCAAATGCGGCACGCGCGCCACGTTCAATCTCAGCTTCAGTATACCGCTGGGTGTTGATGCCGACACGCATATTGTCTTCGATATGGATGCCACGTGGTTCGCCAAAGTACACACCAGACGTCAATTCACGCACGATCATAATGTCGAGGCCCGCGACGATGTCTTTCTTGAGTGACGAAAAGTCAGCCAAAGCGTCAAAACATTGCGCCGGACGCAGGTTTGCGAACAAGTCCATTTCTTTGCGCAAACGCAGCAAGCCGCGTTCTGGCTTAACCGAAAAATCAAGGTTGTCATAGGCTGGACCACCGACAGCACCAAGCAGAACTGCGTCTACTTCTTGTGCTTTGGCCATCGTTTCATCGGACAGCGGGACGCCGTGTTTGTCGTAAGCGGCACCACCAACGAGGTCTTCGGAGACATCAAAGTTCAGGTCGCGCTTTTCGCCGAACCACGTAATGACGCGCTTCACTTCGTCCATGACTTCGGGGCCGATGCCGTCACCGGCAAGAATCAAGAGGGATGGGTTCGACATGGGGTGCGTCCTTGGCTGAAATTCTGTTAGTTTCGACGTATCGCGCCCACGCGAAATGTTCAAGATACGAGGGGCGCAAGACCAGTCGCGAGCATATCCCAAACGCGGCGAATGCGGGGGGTATGCCGCATCGCTTCGTGGGCAGTGAGCCAGATTGGAAGCTCGGGGATGGGAAGACCAAGGTCGATTTCAATCATATCGGGGTCAGCCAAACCCACGCTGCGCTGCGCGAATCCGATGCCGCATCCCGCCTGAACAAGGTTCCAGTACACGATGAAATCATCGCACCGCACCTTGAAAAAATGGCGGTCCACAGGGATACCTGCATCGCGCATCCCGTCGATGATAGACGTGTCCGCATCATAGCCAACGATATCATGGTCGCGGATTTGGGCCGGAGTGGTAAGCGGCCCCCTTCGCTTCAGATAGCTTTTGGCCGCAAAAATCCCAAACGGGATGTTCCCAATATGCTGCGTGATCAGGTCTTCTTGCGTGGGTCGATACATGCGCACGGCGATGTCAGCCTCTCGAAACAACAAATTGCTGCTTTCATCGGAGGGGGCGAGCTCAATCTCGATCTCGGGTTCAGCCGCACGGATATCAGCGATAATCTCCGGGAGGTGATAGGCCGACGTCGCCATGCTGGCCGTGATCCGCACAGTGCCTTTGAGAGTTGCAGATTGGCCCGCCGCCCGCAGCGTGATTTGATTGCTCGCATCGCGCATTGCCCGCGCAGGTTCGACAAGTTGTGCACCTGTCGCCGTCAGGGTTAACCCACGCGAAATCCGGTGGAACAGTTCTGCCCCAAGCTGCTGTTCCATCGCCTTAATTTGCCGACCGATTGTCGGCTGTGTTGCACCAAGCCTGCGTGCAGCAGCTGATAGGCTTCCTGTTTCAGCGACAGCCAAAAAGGCAGCGGCAAGTGACCAGTCAAGCGTATGTGAATTCTTATCCATGCGTTTATGCATAGCTGACCTACAAATTTTGGCAATTTAAATACATGATCGTATGGGTCACATTCCTCTCAACAGATAGGAAAACACAATGACACAGACAGTTTTGATCCTTGGTGGGTCCGGTAAAATCGGCAAGCACAGCGCAGAGGCATTTTGGAATGCTGGGTGGACCGTACGCCAGTACACACGCGGCACTGATATGAGCGCTGCGGCGCAGGGCGTCGATGTGATTGTCAACGGGCTGAACCCACCCAACTATCACCATTGGGCCAAGACGATCCCCGCGATCACCAAGCAGGTCATCACGGCCGCAAAGGGAAGCGATGCCACCGTGATTATCCCCGGAAACGTCTATAACTTTGGTGATCAAGGCGGCGTTTGGGATGAAAACACACCGCACCGCCCGGCGACTGAAAAGGGGCATATCCGCGTTGATATGGAGGCCGCCTATCGCAATGCAGGGGTCCAGACAATTATTCTACGGGCTGGTCATTTTATAGATCCGAACAAAGACGGCGACGCCTTTTCGATGCTGCACACAGCCAAGGTTGGCAAAGGTAAGGTTGTGGCATTAGGTGATCCAAACGCGTTACAAGCCCATGCCTATTTGCCCGACTGGGCGCGGGCGGCTGTAAAACTTGCTGAAAAGCGGGAACAGTTGGCGACGTTTGAAGACATCCCGTTTCCCGGTCACGCGTTTAGTATCAATCAGTTGCGCGATGTGATGGAAGATGCATTAGGACGTCCGATGAAAATCAGTTATTTCCCGTGGTGGCTGATGGCCTTTGTGGCACCGTTCAATGAAATGATCCGCGAGTTTCGCAAGATGCGGTATCTCTCAAACACATCCCACACGCTTGGGTCTGCAAAACTTGATCGCTTGCTGCCAGATTTCAAGGCCACCGATCTGCGCACGGTATTGCTGTCAGGGGCCCCTGCTGATGTCCGCCCAAACAAGATGATGAACGCCGGCAGCCAACCCATCGTCGCCAAGTAGGACTGCATCTGCGTCCCCCGGCAAAGGCCAGAAGACGCCTGCATCGGTCACGCGCCAGGTTGATGCAGGCAGCACGTAGCTGACACGCAGATTGCCCGGCCCATCTTCTGGCCAATCTGCTGTGTCACGGCCTGCGTGGGGATCGTGCAGGCGCGGGTTCGCCAGAAATGCCGCCATCGCAGTGCTGTAGCCCTCACCATCGACAGGGTCGAGGTTGGCATTGCCCAGCATCACAAAATCTGTCGGCTGGATTTGAAATTGACCATCGATGACCTGTTCCCACAGGCGTAGTTCGTCCCGGTTGCGCAACCCATTACGATCCTCGGGGCCATCAAAAACAGGTGGGGTGGCCGCATAAGCCAACAGCGTCACGAGACCGATCGGCGTCTCAACCGGTACAATCCAATGCCCGCTGGTGGACAACCGCTGAATAGCTTTGACATCGGCGGTCATGGTTGATGGCTGCGTCGCACCCGCCAAATCGGACCAAAGCAACGCAGATAAATCGGTGACAGCGTTTGGGTCAATCGGATACCGCGACAAGATTGCCATGCCACCATCACCGGAAAAGCGCCCGTAGCCTTGGGCATCGCGCGCTTCACCAAAGCGTCCGTTTCCATCAAGGTCCGCCGTTGTCTGAAGACCAGTGTTTGGGCGGGCAGCAAAGTGATGGGGGTAGTCAAGCGCCCCTGCCAATGCGGTCAATGCAACGGCATCAAAGTCGTAGTCAAAGTCGGTCAGCAACAGCAGGTCAGGCGAAAGTTGTGAAATGACGGCTATCGCAGCGCGCAATTGCGGATCCTCACCCTTTTGCAAATCACGTAGCAACAGACCGGGGCCATCCCGACTAAACGGAGCAGCATAGGTCGCAATGCGCAGACTATCTGCTGCTACACAGCTCGTCCAGAAAAGCAGTATTAGACAGGCAACATACCATTGGCGACAGCGGCCGCGTACACTTTCTTGCGCTGCGTATGGATCATGCCAGCCACACGCGCCAAGGCGACACCACGCATCAGTAAACTTGCAGGAAGGAAGGCCCATATCGCAACAGTCCAAATCAAGGTCTGCGGATCATTCAGGTCAATTGGAGGCAATATTGTCCAAGTCGCCTTTAAGATCGCTGGGATTATGAATGGCAGAAGAGCCCCTAACATAAGGTTAACAAGGCTATCGCGGTTCAAACGTTCCACAACGTCGCCACCTGCTGTTGGATCAAATGTCGGAAGGTTCACCCACACGTTAAAAGTCTTCCTCCGGTGCGGCCAAGAGCCCATCTGCAATAGCGCGACAAAGATTGCGAGTGAGACAAGGGACACAAAATAGCTTATGCCCGCAGCTGTCCGCAGCGAATTGATCACCTCTGGCGGTGTGTCGTAAGGCATCATCAATAGCATTAGACGCACTGGCGAGTATGGAAAATCGATCGACGAGCCGATCCGTTCTCCGATAACATCAAAGAGCATTACAAACGTTGAAGGTGACTCAGCTTTGTCGCTACCAAGGATGATCGACATAGCGAAGACTGAGGCAAACAAAGCGATAAAACGCACACGATTATAAGGCGGCGCATCCCGAAATTCTATCAAACTAGGGCTTTCGGATGAGTATTCGACAATCGTGAAGACAGCGGCAAATAGCGCGACAAGCATCACGACGATGCGTGCGTCACCGGTTGACGACGGTAGCAGCGCTGACGGCAAAATGATCAATAGGATCACAATTAGTCCGCGCACAATCGCACCTGGCAGTTGTTTGTTCACTGCAAAAATACCCTCATTTTGGCCGGTGACGATACTTTGCCGTTCACCTGTTCCATCTTGATCCCACGAATTAAGCGCGGGCTGCCTCATTGTTGCCATGTTTTTGCCCATTTTTGTTTCCCTCATCAATCCTTGAAAAACTTTAGACGAGAGAACTGCGGCGGTTTTGCGACACAAGTGGCACAGAAATGCAACGCAGAGGAAAGATCAAAAGGCGCTTCGTTTGCGATACGTAAAGTGTAAGCGGCCTAATTTCCTCATGCTTTGTGGGGCCTACCGCTGGTCGGACGAAGTGTTAACAAAGGTTAATCGTTTATTTCGAGGCCATGCTTCGGACAAGTGCCTGCTCACGTTGTAACGTCGGGAGGCCGACAGAAAATATGGCAATTAAAAGGCAAACCGCAAGTCGGACACAATTGATGCCATCAACCCGACACAACTTGAAAGGGAATTGGGAAATTTACAGTCGTTTCTCATTATCTGCGATTGCGTCGAAGTGGCTGGTTTAAGTCTGCATTAGGTAGAAAAGCCGCGTTTAACACACAAAAGCCCAGCACATCGGTGCCGGGCTTAAGGATCGTTGCACCTGTTTATGTCAGACCCAAGGGCGGGTTGCACCTGCCCCTGCTTCATACGCATCGATCGCTGCAGCCTTTTCCATCGTCAGTCCGATGTCGTCCAAACCATTTAGCAAGCAATGCTTTTTGAATGCATCAACTTCAAAGGTGAATGTCTCACCATCAGAGGATGTCACGGTCTGTGCTTCAAGATCGACTGCGATGCGGGCGTTTGCCCCCTTCTCAGCGTCCTTCATCAGTGCGTCGCGCTGTTCTTCGGGCAGCACGATTGGCAGGATACCATTTTTGAAGCAGTTGCTATAGAAGATGTCCGCAAAGCTGGTAGAAATCACGCAGCGGATGCCAAAGTCAGCAATCGCCCACGGCGCGTGTTCGCGCGATGATCCGCACCCAAAGTTGTCGCCAGCCACAAGGATTGACGCCTCACGATACGCAGGCTGGTTGAGTACGAAATCTGCGATTTCAGTTCCATCAAGGTTAAAGCGCATCTCGTCGAACAGGTTCGCACCAAGGCCAGAGCGTTTGATGGTTTTCAAAAACTGCTTTGGGATGATCATATCGGTGTCGATATTAACCAAATCCATCGGTGCAGCGATACCGCTAAGGGTCGTAAAGCTATCCATGATAGTCGTCCTTTTCTATACGGCGCAGCGTGGGTGCAATGTCATGCCATGCGATTGGCAAATCTTGCGCACATGCGCCATGAGTGCTGAGATACTGGGGTCACGCTTTGCCGCATGTTTGGCTTTGCTTGTGACAGATCGCTGATTACGAGCGACTTGATTAAGCCCCCACGCATCCGGCTTTAGGATGTTGCTGACTGCCCGGACGTTACCGCCCGAAAGCCCAACAGGTTTCACCAACCTGCTGGTTGTCATCTCAGCAATCATC